>DATJEQ010000340.1:0-6175 GCA_035496495.1 Polyangiaceae bacterium | reverse complement strand
GGCGCACTCAATGGCGTGGCGCGCCGCGATGCCGTAGCGTCGTGATTCTTCCGTCGCGTTGAAGAACGGCAACTGGTCGTAGAACACGGGGTGATTGGTGGCCAAATAGCGGCCGAGCAGCGTGGCGTGGGTGGTGAACACAACGCCCCCCGGCCATTCATGCTTGCGCAACATGGGGATTGCGGAGCCAGCCATCCACTCGTGGAAATGGCCAATGATCGGACGCTTGCCCTTGAACTCGGCGACCTTGAGCAGGAAACGTCGGAGCATTTCCCCCAGCAGGATCACGTCGTCGGTCAGCGGATCATTGCCGGGTAGATCGATTTGATGGTTCTTCCAGTAGAAGTATTTGATCTCCTGCAGGTGCTGCTGCAGCCCTTTGGTGTCAAACAACACCACATTGGGGCGACCGCTGACCAGCCAGCGACCGGTGTAAACCGGCAGCCCTTCATCGAGCAGCGCTTTGACTGCGGAGGCAATGCTGGCCGGCGGAGGCCCCAGCTCCAATTCGATCTGGGCAACTTCGGGCTGATACGGCCCGAGCAAAAAATAGCGATCGCCCCATTTGCTGACCATGCTGGGCGCCTTTGAGCGCAACACGGTGTAGATGCCGCCCACTTGATTGCACACCTCCCACGAGGCCTCGAACAGCAGCGGCGCGTTTGGATCTTCAGCGGGAACCGCGGGCGGAGGCGGCGGCAGGCTTGAGATCCGCTCTGACGGGCGCGGGTGCTTGGGCGAAGATCGAGGTTGCTTGGGCGTCGGGTTCATCGCGGGGCTGCTAAAAGTCGCATACGTCCGTTGATTATTCCAGCTAAAGCGCCCACTTATGGGCCGCCGGTGTGATCGATGAAATCCGCCACAATCAGGGCGGGCTGCACACGAACGGCATCGGTGTGTTGCAATCGGTCGTATACCAGCTGAAGTCGGCGGTGTTGTAGCGCACGCAGTGCGCCGATAAGGCCGGTTCCGTCTCGGCAAAAGCCGCAAAGGTGTCAGGTAGCGGGCCATTGAGCGGCCCCTCGCAGATGCCTAGGCGGGCGTTGAAGCCACACGCGCCATCGTGCCAGTTGCCGCTATTGCCGGCCATGATCGCGCAATCCTCCACACCCGGGTTGCTGGCTTCCCAGTTGACGTAATCCGATGAGTTGACCTTCTGGCCGCCCGCGCCCCCCATCCAGAATGGAGTAACATGGGTGGCATCTGAATCGCCGACCACCCAGCCCCAGGTTCCTTCCTGGGCGATGTCGTTCGCGCCAATCCAGCCTTCGATGTAGTTCGGCGTTTTCTGTGAGGTGGCCGTCATGATCAGATTCTTCACGAAGGTGTTCTCCTGAGGAGACCCGATCTTCACCAACGACCATCCCGTGCCCATGGCGAGGCATTGATTGTAGGTGGCAACGTAGGTATTCGGATTCGAGGCAGCATAGCAATGGTTGTCGCTGCTCTTGCTCGCGCCGTTCGGGCACACTGCGGGGCCGCCGGCCCACAGCATATTGCCGTTGGTCCAGCGCCAATCGCCGGCGTGGGAGCGATCGCTTGCGCCGATCCAAAATGAATCGACATTGAGCCAATCCGCGGTGTTGCCCAGGGCATCATTTTCGCCACGGCTGGTGATGGACGTCAGCGCATAGCCGTGCGCGTCGCACCACGAGGTGGCCCCGACCCATGTGAGCGGCTGCTCGGTGCAGTAGATGCGCGGCTCCTGCGCAACAGTGGTGCAGGTACAGCCGGGGAAACATGCTGTTGAGGGTTGCTCGGCATCGCCGTCAGTTCCGCCGTCGGGAGGTGACGCGTCACCGACACTGACGACGACGGTTCCGGTCCCTCCGGTGCCGGAGTCGGGAGAAGGCGGGGGTGGGCTGGATTGGGCCACGCACACGTTCCTCTCACAAATACCGCTGCTGCAGTCGGTGTTTTCGATGCAACCGTTGCCGTTGTCGCACGGCTCGCACGCTGAGCCCCCACAGTCCGTGGATGTTTCACCGGTTGATAAGCTGTTGTCGCGGCAACTGTTCGGGCGGCACGCTCCGTTCGAGTCGCAATAGCCGTCGCAGTTTGGATCGGTCGCGCAGGCGACTGTGGTGACGCAGGAGGGATCGCTGGGTGTTGCCGCGCAGTCGACGACCTGTACGCTGCGAGCTGCTTCCGCGCGCTTTCGCAGATCCTGGAGATCCGACGTCATCAGGCAGCCACTGAGCAGTAGCCCGCCGATCACCGCAAACGCGGCGCTGGGTGACAACGAGGAGCGGCCAAACGGGGACATAAAAAGCGAGCTAAGAGAACGCCTCGCAGCGGATTTCTTGGAACCAATACGACTGTAACTATTCAGGTTGAGAGTAGCATGAACAGTGCCAATCCAGGCGCTGTCGGCGTGCAATCCCAGCGTGGAATGCAGCATGCACCAATGTAGGCAAGCCGCGACATATAATGCTGAAAGAACATTCGACTGCTATGTGTCGATTCAGCTGAGTTCTGGCCGTTTTAGTTTTTGTCCGTCCCTGCACTCGCTGTAATTTGATGCGCTTGTAATTAAATCTGCCGGGTGGTCAGATGTAGGCTCAGGTAATCTTCTGGTCGTAACTGAGCGGACCCGGGGCAATGCGATCAGCCTAGTGGGCGATCAGCCTTGGGCGATCAGCCTGGTGGGCGATCAGCCTCGATGGCGCAACCCGGAGCTCTGTAGCTGTCAAGGATTCGCGCTGGGCGCAGGAGCAGCGGGAGCGGGCGCACCGGGAGAAGGGGGTGTTGCGGGAGCGGGTGCAGCAGGTGCGGTCGGCGCAGGGGATGCGGATCCGGTTGCAGGCGTCGGTGGGGGCGAGGGAGCCGTTTGCGGATTATCTGCGGGTACAGTGTGCTTCGGGTGCGTGTGGCGCACGCCCGCGTCGACTCCTCCGGCACGCGCGGGCCGCAATTTGTGCCGCAACACCACAACCCGCGTGCCGGCGTCCGGTGCGGCAGAGGTGCCGGGTGCAATCTGGGGCACGGGAGTATCCAACTCTGCTCCGGCAATCGGTTCGAGCTCGACGATCAGCTTCGAGAGTGTGCCGTCGATGGTGACCTTTTGGGAAACGAAGCCGTCGCGTTTGACTTGCAGCGTCGCGACTTCGCCCTTGTTCAACTGAATACTGATCGGCATGGCGCCCAAATCCTGCGCGCCGTCGAAGACATGGGCGTCAATGGGCGAGAGCACGAGCGCGACGGTGTACGTCTCACGCTGTGGCGCCGCGGGTTGCGCGCTGCGATCTGCGTCCGTCGCCGAGGCCGGTTTGGGAGCGGGCCCGGGGGCGCTCACGAAGGCGTCGTTGTTTGGAAAGAAAATCACACCGAGCAACACCGCAACCAGTGACGCCGTCAACAAGACCCCAAGCCAAGTGCCTTTGGAAGGCTGATTGCGGCGTGAGCCCGCATCCACCGCTGCCGTTCGCAAGCGCTGCAAGGGCAGTTCGTCGCTGCCGCGGGCGAGCAAATCCGCAACGGCACGCGGCACCTCGCCCTGCGCAACTAACTTGAGATCGTCGAACAGCTCCAGCATCGTGCGGTAGCGGTGATCCGGATCCTTGGAAAGGCACTTCAGGATAATCGCTTCCAGCCCCACGGGCACATTGCGCTTGCTGTCGGGCCGCTCATTGGGCGGAACGGGCGCCATGTACATGTGCTGGGTCAAGATCCCGAGCGGGTTCTCGGCGTCGAAGGGCACATGGCCGCACGACAGTTCGTACAACATCACGCCCAGTGAGTAGACGTCCGTGCGCTGATCCACTGCGGCGCCCGCGCCCTGCTCGGGGGCCATGTAATGCGGCGTGCCGAAGATCTTACCGGCGCGGGTTACCTTATTCTGACTGCTCGCGACCTTCGCGATTCCAAAATCCAAGATCTTGACGAAGTGGCGGCCGTCCTTCTCGGTGCACAGGAAGATGTTATCGGGCTTGAGATCGCGGTGAACGATCCCGGCTTCGTGCGCGGCGTGCAGCCCTTGAGCAATCTGTGAACCGATGTCCAAGATCTCGTCGATCGACAACAGCTCGGTATGCTTCAAGCGATTGGCCAGCGAGATGCCCTCGAGGAACTCCATCACCAAGTAGGTGGCGCCGTCGGGCAATTCACCGAAATCGGTGACGTCGATGATGTGGCGGTTGCCAATCGAAGAAGCGGCTCGCGCCTCCACCAAGAAGCGCTCAGTGACGTCGCGATCCCCCGCTAAATCGGGGCGCAGGATCTTCACTGCGACGGCTTTGTCGATGGTTCGGTGACGGCAGCGGTACACCACGCCCATGCCGCCGTGCGCGATGATCGATTGCACGTGGTAGCGCCCGTCGATGATGTACCCGAGATAATCGGCGGCACTGCGCTCGACCTCGATGCTCGCTGGTGCGTCGCCCGCTTGTTCGGTCGCGCCCGGGTCGTCGAGATTCAGGGTCAGGGTCGCGCGCTTGATCCCAGGACGAATCGTTTGCGGCGGGTTCGAAGCGAAGACGGATAGATCGAGCTGGGTTGCGCCTTCCGCGAGTGATGGTGGTTGGAGTTCATACGCTGCTTCAAGTGCTTCCGCGGGCTGTGCTTCAGGGGGCCGGCCCGGAAGATTGTCGGGTGGATCCTTCTCGTCGGCCATGAGCGCGGGGCATCATAGTTGCTCGCAGGGCGTACAGCTATTAATAGCCATTCGGCCTGACAACCGATGGACGGCTCCTTTGGGGCCTCTGACTGAGCTAAGCTAGCCGCCGTGGCCGACACCGAGCCCTCCAAAACAGCAAGCCCGTTCGCCTCTGAACGGTTCTTTCTACAGCTGCTGGCCAAAGCGGTCGGTGGTGGTGGTCGCGATGTGCATTTGAAAGTGGGGCAACCGCCCGGTGCGCGCGTGCGCGGCGAATTGGTGTATTTCCGGATGGAGCGCATCACGCCCGCGGACACCATCGCGATCGCGCGTCATGTGATCAACGACGCTGCCGTTTTGGCAAATCTAGGTAAGTTGCGCGAGTACGATGCGTCGTTCGAAGCCGAAGGCATTGGGCGCTTTCGTGTGAACGTGTACCGACAGAAGGGCTCGCTGGCCACGGTACTGCGTTTCATCCCTATGAAGGTGCCCACGCTGGACGAACTGGGCGCCCCGCAGGCCTGTTATGATTTAGCGCTGAAAGAGCGTGGGTTGGTCTTGTGTGTCGGAGCAGCGGGCAACGGCAAGAGCAGCACCCTGGCCGCCATGATCGATCACATGAACGAGAACATGGCACACCACATTGTGACCATTGAAGATCCGATCGAGTTCGTGCACACGGACAAGCGCTCCAGCGTCAGTCAGCGGGAGATTGGCTTAGATACCGAGAATTTTGCCAGCGCGCTGCGCGCCAGCTTGCGCCAAGATCCGGATGTGATTCAAGTCGGCGAGATCCGCGATTTTGAAACCATGGAGATCGCGCTCAAGGCGGCTGAGACGGGCCACTTGGTGCTCTCGACGTTGCACACGCCGGATGTTTCTCGCACCATGAACCGCATCATTTCGCTCGCGGAGGGCAACGCGGATGAATTGCGTGAGCGTTTGGGCGACGCGTTGCAAGGGATCATTGCGCAGCGCTTGTTGCCGCGCGCCGATGGCAACGGCATGGTGTTGGTCGCAGAGGTGCTGGTGGCCAGCGGTTCAGTGCGCGAGAGCATCAAGCGCCCCCAGGGCAATCCTTCCTTGAAGGAATTGATGGACAACGGAGAGCACCCGTACGGGATGCAAACCTTCGAAAAGCATGTGCGCGCGTTGGTGCGCGAAGGCGTTGTGGATCGGGATGTCGCCCGGGCGGCGCTGGGGTTCTAGCTGGGATTCTAACTGGGGTCCTAACTGGGCCTTTGAGGAGTTGTGCGGATGGTGCGTCGCGATTGGAAATTGGTCGAGGTCAGGGCGCTGCACGATCTGCCGCTGTTCGAGCTGTTGGACCAGGCCCGCGAAATCCACCGCGCGCTGCACCCGCACGGCGAAGTGCAGTTGTGTTCGTTGTTGAGCGTGAAGACTGGCGGTTGTCCGGAAGATTGCGCCTATTGCCCGCAATCCGCGCATTACGAAACCTCGGTGGGCCGCGAGGGGATGCTCAACGTGGATCAAGTGGTGGAAGCCGCGCGCGAAGCGAAGGCCAACGGCGCGACCCGTTTTTGCATGGGGGCGGCCTGGCGCGAGGTGAAGGACGGCGCA
>DATJEQ010000339.1:0-18855 GCA_035496495.1 Polyangiaceae bacterium | reverse complement strand
CAAGGGCGTCTCCAAGAGCTTCTCGGTCGACGCAATGCCGACGCTGTTCATCATCGACAAGAATGGCCTAGTGCGCCACGTGCACAGCGGGTTTCGCCAGGGCGACGAGCAGCAAATTGACGCCGTGATCCGATCCTTACTGGAATGAGCCCGCTGAATGTGGCAACGAATGCGCCTGCCGCGTTGACTGCGACGGCGATAATGAGGACGTGATGACATTTGAGTGGATTGCAGCCGGTGGAGTGACTTCGCCCCAGGGCTTCAAAGCCGGTGGCGCGTACGCGGGCATCAAGACGTACGGGCCCGAGCCACGCCTGGATGTGGGGTTGCTTTTGAGCGACGTGCCGGCAACCGTGGCCGGCGTGTTCACCACCAATCGCATTTGTGGCGCACCGGTGACCTTGTGTAGGGAGCGCCTGCAGGGCGGCAGCGCGCGTGCGCTGGTCGTCAATTCGGGTTGCTCAAATGTCGCGGTGGCGCAGGGCTTAGAAGATTCGCGGCAGATGACACAGTGGGCGGCCGCGCACCTGGGTGTCAGCGAGCAAGAGACCTTTGTGGCATCAACGGGCGTGATCGGTCGCAGGTTGCCGCTGGATAAATTGAAAGCGACAATTCCGACTGTGGCAGTGAGCCGGGAAGGCGGCGCTGCGTTCTCGCGTGCGATGATGACCACTGACACCGTGCAAAAACAGCGCGCCCTGCAATTCACTGTCAATGGCACACAGTACACCTTGGGCGCCGCCGCCAAAGGCGTGGGCATGGCGCACCCGAACATGGCCACGGTGCTGTGCTTTCTCACGACGGACGCGCCGGTTGAAGCCCAATTCTTGCAGCTTACGCTGCGCACTATCGCCGATCGAACCCTCAACATGATCGACGTCGATATGGACACCTCGACCAGCGACACGATGCTGTTATTCGCCAACGGCAAAGCCGGCGGGGCGAGCATCGCCGCGGGCAAGCCGGGTGCGCCGGAATTCGAAGCGGCGCTGCTGCAGCTGTGCACCGCGATCGCCCGCGATTTGGCCCGCGACGGCGAGGGCGCGCGCACGTTGATTGAAGTGGTGTGCAACAATGCACTGAGCGAAAAAGACGCGCGCTTGGTGGCGCGAACCGTCGTTTCATCGCCGCTGGTGAAAACGATGGTGACCGGCAGAGATCCAAATCCAGGGCGCGTGCTCATGGCGGCGGGTCGCTCCGGGGCTGAAGTCGATGCGAGCAAAATCAGTGTGTGGATCGGGGGCAAGCCCGCGTTTCAAAACGGCGCGCCCACCGAGACGCCCTACGATGCATTGCGCCAAGCGATGAACACCGACGAACTGCAGTTGGTGGTGGATCTGGGCTTAGGCGACCAAAGCGCCACAGCGTGGGGCTGCGATCTGACAGAAGATTACATCAAGGTTAACGCGAGCTACACGACGTGACGCGACGTCATTTGGATTCGCTGGAACGGCTGGATGGGCCGCTGGCTTGGCCTTCGATCCAGCTTCTGATTTTCTCGCGGTCGAAGCGCCATTGGCTGCCGACCTTGACGGCGGGGATCTCGCCCAGCTCCAACATCTTGTAGAGCGTCTGCGGCGACACCCTGAGCAAGGCCGCGATTTCCTTAACAGTCATCAGGCTGTCGGGAGCCATGGCTAAGCTATGTACGGACCGAACGGCGGGGGCTTAAGTAGGGGCAATTCATGAATTGCCCCTACGATTGGTGATTTGCCCTGAATACGACAATCCAGCGGGCCGATTTTCTCGACGCTGGACCCACAAAGCCGTACTTTGAGGGCATGTCGCCCCTGGCCCCCGGCCTACTTATTGCGGCGCCGCCGCTGGCGGATCCCAGCTTCGACCGCTCGGTGGTGCTGCTCGCGGCCCATGGCGAGGAGGGGGCCTTTGGCTGGATTGTGAACGGCCGCGAGGTGATGACATTGGACGAGCTGCTCGATCATGTGGATCTGCCCCCGTCTCCTGCCCATGTGGGCCTAAGTCGTTCAGCCGGCGGAGTGCGTCTGGGTGGACCCGTGGCAAGGGAGCAGGTGTGGCTGCTTTATCGCACCACTGAGAAGGACAAGTTGCAGGATGTGCCCGATCAGTTCGATGTCGGATGCGGTGTGACGGCATCGCCATCTCAGCGCGTGCTGCAAGCCATCGCAGAGGGGCGCGCTCCGGATTCGTTGATGGGCGTGCTGGGCTATGCGGGTTGGGCGCCCAACCAGCTGGAAGAAGAAATCCGTCGCGGGGCGTGGCTGCCCATATCGGCAAACGTCTCGTTATTGTTCGATGTGGCGCGTGAAGAGATTTGGCAGCGCGCCTACGAACAGGTGGGCGCGAGCCCCATGGCGTTCACGACGCGTACGGTGGGCTCGGCGTGATCCGTCGCACCGCGATACGTCGCGGTCGTCTGGGCGAGGCGTGCCTCGCCCCTACAATCGGTGTATTGGCGCTTTTAGGCATAGCGGTGCCTGCGCCGCAGGCTGCCGCACAAGCTGCGCTTCCTGGGCTGCGCTGCCCGGCGGACATGGTTCGAGTGCGGTCGTTTTGCATCGATCGCTACGAAGCCTCGATGGTCGACAAGACAACGGGGCAATCGCTCTCGCCCTATTACCCACCGAATCCCAAATTGATGCGGGACGGATATCGCAGTTGGGAACGCTTGCGTTGGGTAACGGGCGATCCGGCGGCGCGTGCAATGCCGCTGCCCGAGATCAGCGCTTGGCAAGAGAGCGCGAACTTCGAGCCCAAGGCCGTTTCGAAGATGGGCGCCGTGCCGCAGGGTTACGTTTCCTATTATAGCGCGAAGCTCGCCTGTGAAAACGCAGGCAAGCGATTGTGCACGCAGGAAGAATGGACGACCGCATGCAAGGGTGCGAAGCAGACGAAGTTCCCATACGGGGATCAATTCGACCGCGCGCCATGCAATGTGTACCGCTTCCTGCACCCGGCGATTGTGCTGCACGGTGCCGCCTCCAACGGCCATTTGGATCCGCGCTTGAATCTGCTCATGATCGCGGGCGACGCACCGGTGTTGCGACTGACCGGCGAAAGTCAGGCTTGCGCCAGTAAATGGGGCGATGACGCAGCGATGGATATGGTTGGCAACGTCGACGAATGGGTGGAAGGAAAAAAAGCCCCTGAATTTCGCGGAGGGTTCTACGCGCGCGCCACCACCAAAGGCTGCGAGAGCGAAGTGACGAATCACGCGCCTTCCTACTACGATTATTCTACTGGGGCTCGCTGCTGTTGGGACACGAAGTGAAGGTCATGCGCGTTCTTTCGATGATCGGAGTTGCGGCGGCATTGCTGGTCAGTGCTTGTGACAGCAACAAATCCGCCCCCATTTCCAATGCCCACAGTGAGACGAGCCCAGCAAAAGCGCAACAAGCGCAGCCAAAGGAGCAGGGTATGACCGCTTTCAAGCTTGAATCGAGCGCGTTTACCGCGGGTGGATCCATTCCGAAAGATCACACCTGTGAAGGGAAGAACAGTTCGCCGCCGCTCTCTTGGTCCGCGGCCCCTATGGGTACCAAGAGCTTCGCGTTGATCATTGACGATCCCGATGCTCCGGATCCCGCGGCGCCCAAGCGCGTTTGGGTGCATTGGGTTATCTACAACATCGCCGCTGCAGTGACGTCATTGCCGCAAGGAGTGTCGCCCGCGGGCGCCCTCGATGGCGTTAATGATTGGAACAAGCCGGGTTACGCCGGACCGTGCCCGCCCATTGGCAAGCACCGCTATTTCCACCGCTTGTACGCGCTCGACACCGTGCTGCCGGATCTCAAGGGCCCGAGCAAAGTTGCGCTCTTACAAGCGATGCAGGGGCACATTCTGGCACAAGCCGAATTGATGGGCAGCTATCAGAAAAGCGGCCAGTGATCGCGGATCAGGGTAGGGCCAGGTATTTCTTCGGATCTTGCGCGAAGTGATCGCGACAAGTGGGCGAGCAGAAGTAATAGCGTTTGCCGTCAAAATCGCTGTGCAAGGCTTCTTGATCCGCGCGCACCTGCATTTTGCACACGGGATCTGTCGTGAGCACAGCTGGAGCTGGGCTTGCGCTGGCTGTTGCGCTGGCATTCCTGCTGGGATTCCTGCTGGCATTGCTGCTGGCAGCCGGGTTGGCCTCGGGCCTCAACGTGGGTTTTTGATCGGGTTTGGGGGAGCTCAAGCTGACGACATACGCGACCAACTGATCCAGCTCCTGGCCACTCAGTTGGTCTTGATACGAGGGCATCAGGCCCAAATAACCGCTGACGAGCTGACTGCCTGGAGCGACAATCGAGTTTCGTATGTAGGCTTCATCGATGGTTGTCTTCTCGCCGCTGGCCAATTGCACCGAGGTGCCGAGGAGCCCAGTGAGCGACGGCGCCACTTTGCTGTTCGTGTGACAGGCATTGCAGGCGAGCGCCATGAACAAGGCCTGTCCGCTCACTGCCGCTGAAGCTGCAGTGGCGGACGCACCCGGTGGCTTCGAATTAGACGAGGCCAACAGCTGTTTTGCGTCCGCCACCAAGCGATCCAACGCCGCGCTGTCGTTGCTGTCGTACATGCTGCGCACTGCGCCTTTCGCGTCGACCAAGAAGAAGAAACTCGAGTGCAAGATCGGATTGACCGGATCTTGCGTCGGCTCGGTCGCAACGTGCATGCCATCTGCCAATCGAGCCAGGGTGTCCTTTTCTGTATGGAGCAAGAGCCAGCGTTCTTCTTCGGGTCGCCAGCTGTTGGCGTATTGGGTGAGCGCCTCTTTTGTGTCGTGTTCCGGGTCGACAGAAAACGACACGAAGCGAAGATTTTCATCGCTCAAACGGCGTTGCAGCAGGACCATCTTCGCGGTGATCGCGGGGCAAACGCTGGTGCAGGTGGTGTAGATGAAATCCGCAATCCACACTCGCCCTACCAAGTCGGTATTGCTGAGTGTGTGGCCCTGCTGATCGGTGAATGAGAACGTCGGTGCTTGCCACAGAACGCTGGCCGATTGAGCGTCGTTGTTCCTTTGGCGGTACGCGTATTGTTCTGCCGGGGCTCCGGGCCCGCTGGAGTCGCGCATCGATCGCAGCAGCGGCAGGCCGGCGACGGCGCACAGCGCCAGAACGCCGAGGGCGCCTGCGAGCCAGACAGTCGATTTTCCGGTCATTGCCGCCGGCCCCTTATCACGGATAAGGGACTTCGACAGCAATCAGCCCGCTGATGGCGGACGCGTGGGGCTTAAAACCCGTCGAGGCAGCCGAGTTGGCTCTTGCTGTTCGGGTAGCCGGTGCCGGCCTTGTAGGCGGCATTCGACCATTCCCCTTGCAGCTTCCACGAGGAACTGTTGAGGAAAGTGACGGCGGGGACATTGAACGTCCACGCGCACTTATCGCCGTTTTCTGCGCCAGAAGAATCGTACCAGCCCCCGTTGCGTGGATCGGTCATGGCCTCGGCGAGTTCATGAGCGCTCACGTTGGCCAGCGCCGCAAGGCCCTGTGAGTGATCTGGACGAGTGTCCTGTGGATCGCAGCCGGCATCGCCATCCAGGTTGAAGAAGAAGGCGAACTGCACGGGCACATTGTTGCAAGTGCCGTAGCTGTGCCACGCGCAATAGCCCGCCGAACCGCGCTTGCTGTCGATGTATACGGGGTAGTAGCCATTTGCGACGGGCGCGCTGATCATTTTGCACACCTCGCCTGCAATCACGGACACCTTGGGAGCCCGCGTCGGGGCAGCTGAAGAGTCCATCAGCGCGTTGCTCACGGTGACCGCCGTGCCGACCGATCCGTTGCTGCCGGTGTATTCACTGCTCGTTGCCGCGTAATGCGAATCGCCGTAGCCCTCGTAGAAACTCTGAATCCCACTGATCTTATCTTGGACGAAGCTGCTGTCGGTCCATTTGCTGCCCCAGAAGATGGCGGTGACCGCTGCGCTGTTCATCACGGTGCCGTTGTGCCAGGTCATCGCCGGGCTTCCAGAACCAAACGGGCTGGCTGCCCCCTTGGCAAAATGAACGCCGAGCATCTCCGGTTCGGGCTTGCCGCGGTCGGAGCGGGAATCGAGCGCCTGCGATGCAGACGAGATGTCATCGTTGGGGTCGACTGCTGAGTCTTGCGCGGGATCAACACCGCTACAGGCTGTGACGGCCAGCAGTACAAAAGGAGAGAGTCGCCAATAGATCATGATTGCCTCCGGCGCGGGGAGTGTGCCCCGCCTGCGCTTGGTATAGCAATCGCAAATTGCCTGTAACCAATGTTAACCCAGCGCTTCCAAGTTGCTGAGTTCCTTCAGCTTAATTCCACTCAATCGCGCCCGGTGCGCCTGAGGAAGAGCTGCAAATCGTCGCTGGCGCTTTCCAGCGCTTCCAGGGTTGGCAGCATCCAGGGGGCGTCTTGCTCGCCCCAGCTCGACCAGCACAGCGCGATGATCCTCTCGCTGGCGCCACTTGGTGACGGCAAGGTACGCAGGATCAACATCGAATCCCGCAAGGTCTCGCAGCTCAGTGCCACATCGCGCCCGGAGACGTTGACCTTCACAATGCCGCTCAGCGCCAACCCTTCTTGGCCCTGGATTTCATAGCGCTCTGCTTCGGCGCCCACGCGGCCTTGCCCCAGCCATTGCGACAAGCAGTGATCTTCCGTGAAGCACAAGTGCACCAATTCGGCGCTGGCTTGGGCTCGACGCAGGACCCAGTTCACGGTTCGATCTTCTTCGGGGTGGCGCTCAACGCTGTGCGCCAGTTGGGCGAGGGACAAGCGCCACGAGGAGAGAATGCCCTGTGGGTCGACCGCGACTTCCGCTCCGCTGTGCACCAATGCAATTCCACCATCAAAGAAACGGAGTTCAACTTGTGAACCTTCGGTTTGAAAGACGAGCAGCTGCTCGGGCACGCACTCGCGCACGTTGAGCGACACCTCTGCGCCGAAGGCCGGGTAGCGCAGCGTTAGTTTGGATCCGGCGCGCACCTCGCCCGAGACGTC
The DNA here is from genome assembly GCA_035496495.1 of Polyangiaceae bacterium. Lineage (GTDB taxonomy): Bacteria > Myxococcota_A > Polyangia > Polyangiales > Polyangiaceae > SZUA-265. The sequence continues at coordinate 11,920 of DATJEQ010000339.1, read as the reverse complement.
GTCGGCCTGCCAGCGCGCGAGGCTTTCAGCGCTGCTGCACGCCTCCCACAACTGTCGCCGCGAGGCCGCTACCTGCTGCTCCACTTGAATCGATGATGACGCATCGCCTGACATCGGTGTTGATTCGCGCGCGTGGGTAGGGGCGATGCATGAATCGCCCCTACTGAAAAATCCAGTGGAGCCGAGGGGGATCGAACCCCTGACCTCCGCATTGCGAACGCGGCGCTCTCCCAGCTGAGCTACGGCCCCGGGAAAAGTGGGCGGAGGGTACCTGGGGCAACAGGCCTGTCAACTCGAACCCGCACCGGCGCAGGGGTGATTCATGAATCGCCCTCGCTTTTCAGCAGCCGGCCGGCGGGGCCAGGCGGATCAGCAGAGGGATTGACCCACCGCAATGGGTGATTAGGTTGCCCCCAGCGAAACAGCCCCGGGGCCAAACCCGTGGCGCAGCAAAGCAGAGCCAAAGCAGACCCAAAGCAGAGCCAGGGCGAAGCCAAGGCAAAAAATTTACCCCGGGCCATTTGAGTGCCGCGGGAATGAGGGAGCAGAACATGGGAAAGATTATCGGCATCGATCTGGGCACCACCAACAGCGTCGTCGCAGTGATGGACGGAAAAGAGCCCACCGTCATCGTCAACGAAGAGGGGACGCGCACGACCCCCTCCGTTGTTGCTTGGGACGACAAGGGCGAGATCTTGGTGGGGCAAATTGCCAAGCGCCAAGCGGTGACCAACCCGGAGAACACGGTGTACTCCTCCAAGCGCTTCATTGGGCGCCGCTTCGATGAATTGAAGGGCGAAGCCGCTCGCGTGCCGTACAAGGTGAGCGAGGGCAGCAATGGGGATGCGCGAATTAATCTGCGGGGCAAGGAAATGGCGCCCCCCGAGGTGAGCGCCAAGGTGCTGCAGAAGTTGAAGAAAGCCGCCGAGAATTATCTGGGTGAGCCGGTGACTGCGGCCGTGATCACGGTGCCCGCGTACTTCAACGACGCGCAACGACAAGCGACCAAGGACGCCGGTCGCATTGCCGGCTTGGACGTGAAGCGCATCATCAACGAACCCACCGCCGCGGCACTCGCCTACGGCTTGGACAAGAAGGAAAATGAAGTCATCGCCGTGTACGACTTCGGCGGCGGCACTTTCGATATTTCAGTGTTGGAGGTGGGCGACAACGTGGTGCAGGTGATTTCCACCAACGGAGACACGCACCTGGGCGGTGACGACATTGACAACGAAGTGATGCAGTGGCTGGCCGCCGAGTTCAAGAAAGACACCGGCATCGACGTCAGCAAAGACAAGATGGTGATTCAGCGCCTGAAGGATGCGGCCGAGCAAGCGAAGATCGAGCTTTCCAACAAACAAGAGACGATCATCAATCTGCCGTTCTTGACGGCGGATGCCAGCGGCCCGAAGCACCTGCAGCTGTCGCTCACGCGCGCCAAGCTGGAGCAGATGATTCGCCCGCTGATTGAGCGCACGATGGAGCCGGTGAAGAAAGCGTTGGCGGATGCGAAGAAGTCGCCGAAAGACATCGACGAAGTCGTGTTGGTGGGTGGCTCTACTCGCATTCCGTTGGTGCTTGAGACCGTCAAAGGCTACTTCGGCAAAGATCCGCACAAGGGCGTCAACCCCGACGAAGTCGTCGCCATTGGTGCAGCAGTGCAGGGCGGCGTTTTGGCCGGCGACGTGAAAGACGTCGTGCTGCTGGACGTAACGCCGTTGTCGCTCGGTGTAGAAACACTGGGTGGCGTGATGACAGTGATGATCCAGCGCAACACCACGATTCCCACGCAGAAGAAGGAGATCTACTCCACGGCTTCAGACAGCCAGCCCTCGGTTGAAATCCATGTGCTGCAGGGTGAGCGCGCCGAGGCCCGTTACAACCGCACTTTGGGGCGCTTTCACTTGGACGGGCTACCGCCAGCGCCGCGTGGCGTGCCGAAGGTCGAGGTCACTTTCGATATCGACGCCAACGGCATTCTCAGTGTGACCGCTAAAGACATGGCCACCGGCAAGGATCAGAAGATCACCATCACGTCGAACAGCGGCCTGAATGAGGATCAGATCAAGACGATGGTCAAAGAGGCGGCCGAGCATGAAGCGGATGACAAACGCCGTCGTGACGAAGTCGAGCGACGCAATAAGCTCGACAGCATGTGCTACACGCTGGAACGACAGATGAGCGAGAACAAAGACAAGCTGCAGGGCATGGATCTGAGCCGCCTGGAGACCCTGATCAAAGACGGTCGGGATGCAGTGGAGAAGCAAGACGACACCAAAGTCACCTCCGTGCTCGCTGATTTGGAAAAAGAGGCGCATGCCATGGCCAGTAAGCTGTATCAGGGCGCAGGTGCGCCACCCGCTGGTGGCGACGGCGCTGGTGGTGACGGCGCTGGCCCGAGCGCGCATTCGCCCGATGGCGGGGCGCCCGGCGGTGGCGACAAGAAGGGCGACGTGATCGACGCCGAGTTCGAGGAAAGCAACTAGCTTTCTCCGCTGCTTTCTCGCCGGGCAGCTTTTCTCGCCGGTTTTTTCGCCGGGCAGCTTTTCCCACCGGCTCTCGCATCAGGAAGGCTTTCCCTTGGTCCGGCGTAGGACCAAGGGTAGCTTATGCCCATGCGAAGCCGTTTCTTGGTCCTTGCACTGTTGCCCCTTGCTGTTGCGTGCGGGGGCGCGCCTCCAGCGAAGGTTGCCAGCGCTGAGGTGGCCACCGCTCCCACAGCGCAAGAAGCACAATCCGACGCAAAGCTCACGCCGGTAGCCGCGCCTGAAGATGTGATCGCGTTGATGCGCGTCTCCTCGCTGGGCTCATTGGTCGACACCCTCGGCCGTTGGTCGAATGCTCCGTTCGATTGGCGCAACCTGCTAAAAGACGTAGTCGGCAACGTGGATGGCGTGGTGCTGTTCGACGCGCCGGTTGATGCGGTTGCGGTGCTCGATCCCGAGTCTGCAACCCTGCCGAAGGTGCTGTACGCCGTTTCGATTGGTGTCAGCTCGGTCCAGCGCGCGCGCGATCTGTTTGACAGTAAGGATCAGCTGACCGAACAATTGGCGGATGGCAGTTACTCAGTGACTTTGGGGGGCACCCACTGTCTCCTCGAGGCAGCCCTGGGTGCGGCGCCGGCTCGCCTGGTGTGCGCCGATAAGGCGCGGGCCATCGATCAGTTGTCGGGGTACATGGCACGCGGCTTGCCGCAGCAATCGTTGAGCAAGAGCGCCATTTACGCCGAACTGCGAGCCGAGCCTTGGCGGCGGCGGTTTGGTCGGCAATTGCAAATGGTCAAGCTGGGCGTGCCTTTTGTGCTGCGCGAGCTGTCGTTCGACAATTCGGAATTCGACGCCGCGTTGTCTGATTCGCTTTACGCGCTGGCCGACGAGGTAATCGCCCTGTCGCAAGATCTGGATGTGATCACCGTCGAGGGGCAACTGGATGAGCGGGCCCAGGCCTTCAACTTCTCCACTTCGATCAAGCTCCGATCGCACAGCTCCTGGTTCGGTCATTGGTTGACACAGGCTGCGGGCAAAATGGGCGCACCACCAGAATCCTTCTGGCTGATGCCCGCGGACGCGGATGGGGCAAGCTATCAGGTTGCCGCCAGCGACGACGATCAGGCCGTGCGAGCGGGCGCGATCAAGTTGGCCCGCGGTGGGTTGTCCTACCTCGGAGTGCCGGCGCGGTTGCGCGACGACACGCTGCACGCCTTGGATAATTTCTTGCAGCACCCCAGTGCCGGATGCTCTGCGCGCGGTTCCGCAGTCGGTGATGGCAGGGCTCAACCCACTGCTTATCGATTATTCGCTTTCGACGATCAAGGTCGCGCGGCAGAGCTGTTGAAGCAGCTGGCGCTTGTGTACAATCACCCCGCAACGCGCAAGACGATCTCGACGAAACTCAAATTGAACGATTGGGCCAGCCTCACTGTGCGCCGGGCCGCGGTCGGCACTGGGCTTCCGCCGCAGAGCACCGTCTATGAGCTGACCCTGCCCGAAAACATGCGCGACAAACTGCGCAAACTTGATCCGATCTCTTCAACGAACTCCGACAAACTCTTGATTGCGGCGGCAACGGTCGGCGGTAGGAGTTGGGTTGGCGTGTCCAGCGACGAAAAATTGCTGGGGCAAAAACTGTCGCAATCGATTGCAGCGGGCGCTTCCGGGGGCCTAAGGCAGAACCAAGAACTCGGCCGCCTCGCTCAAGAACGGGCCCTGTCGGCCGGCTTTGAAACGCTCAGAGAATGGCTTTCGGCCCTGAGCGAGATGCTCCCCGTGCAGAGCGCGGCCCTTGAGCATGGCGGGCGGACTCCCATGTTCCACCGCTGGGATATCTCGCAAAATGGCAACGTGACGACCTTGGGGATCTCCGTGCCCAAGCAGGTGTTTGCCGATCTTTCGAGCGCCTTGATGTCCGCTGCTTCGCAGAGCTTCTCTGCTGCGCTGGCGCAGTGAGCATGGCGCAGTGAGAACCCCTCAATAAACCTCACAAATTTGCCCAACCAAAGCAAGCTTCGTTAAGCCCCACAGGACGTGATCCGTCCCGTCTTCAAGCGTGCGAGGTTGTGCCTGCTGGGTTTGGGCTGCGCCCTGCTGTGGTCCGCTTCGGCTGCAGCCTGGGTCGACACCGAAGTCACGGCCGACAGCGTCGTGCTGGAGGTGGACCAGGGTGGCTCAGCGCTGGTCACGCACCAGATCTTGCTGCGTATTCGCGGCACTTCGTTCAAGGCGTTCACCGTTGCGGGCATCGACGCTGATGCCGAGTTGCAGCCTGAAGCGACGCTTTCTCGAGCGGTCAGCGGTCAGGCCGCGGGCCCCGCGATACCGATGGCCACCGCAAGGGACAATGATGATCTGCAGCTGACGGTCGCCAACGGAGGACACATCAGCTCAGGCAATTACGCACTGCATTTCGCTTACCGAACCAACTTGCGTGCTCGCGGTTTGATTGCTGCCGACGGCGAATTCGCCACGCTGCGCTGGGTGGGGCCGCGTGCGGAGAACGGAATCGATTCGGCACGCGTGCTGTTTCGGCTGCCCCATGCGAGCAAAATCCCTCAGGTGCCGGCCGCTGCCGCCGCGGGCGATCAAGTCGGCATTCTGGCGGAGAACGACGGCGTGTTTCTCAGTGACTTTCGTCGCGCCGACGACAAAGACGAACTAGAAGTCATCAGGCCCCACGTTGCCAAGGAGGAGCCCGTGGTGTGGCGCGTGCAAACCGACGCTTCTGTGTTCGGGTTTGCTTTTACTGCTGCCAGCGGTGCAAAGCCGGCCAATGACACCCCGACGCCCGTTACGACCACAGCGCGCGATCGCCTGCGGCTCGCTGATCTGTGGTTAGTGCTGTGCACGGGCCTGAGCTTTGGGCTGCTTCTTTGGTGGAAGGCGCTGTTGGTGCGCGCGGCCACCACCACTGTTGGAGTCGTGCCTCGGCCGCTGCTGCCTTGGGGAATTGCGGGGCGTGCTCTTGCAGGCGGGTTTTGCGTGACGCTCACAACGGCGGTGCTCTTGCTCACGGGCTTACCGCTGATCGCGGCATTGCCGTTGATCGTGGCGATGATCTCGGCGACGTATTTGACGCCGCTGCCGGTGGTGACGCGTCGCGGGCCTGGCAATTGGCGTAACCTCAGCGACCCGCGCGTGTTCGCAACCCGACGAGGGCCAAAGGTTCCCGGCGGACTTTTGGATGTGGGCAATCCCCTCGGTTTCTGCTTGTTCATTGCCGGCGTGGCTATTTTGCTCGTGGTTGCGACCAGTTTGTTCGTCGCTTCAGCAGCGCGCGGCGCTTGCTTGGTCACCGAAGCGCTGGCGCTCATTCCGGTATTCTTCACGGGTCGCGCTGCGCAATTGCCCGCGCTGCCCATTGTACGCGCGAGGCCGCTGCTCAAGTCGCTGTACAATCGACTGCATCGCGATCCCGATGTCCAGCTCAGCGTGCTCGGTCGCTTCCCGCAAGGCGCCAAAGATCCCGACGAATTACGATTGATGGTGCTGCCGCAAAATCCGTTGTTGGGGCTGGGGGCTATCGAAGTCGCTTGCGAAATCCAGCACAGCTTCGCCGGACCAATGGCGGTGCCGGTGGTGCTGGTGCGAGCCGTCGATGGCTCACCCAGCTATGAGGCGCTGCCTCACAGCGTGGTGTGGTCGCGAGGCAGGACACCCAATGAGCGCGCGTGCATCGTGCGCCCGAAAATACCTTCCGTGGGCGCCACCGTGGTCTTGCTTCGGCAGTTGGCCCAAATGCTCTGCTCCAAGCGCCCCATTGCGCGCAGCAAGCCGAGTTCGGACGCGGTGCCCGCTGCAAGTGGCGGCCCGAGCCGAAAACTCGTGACTAAGCCTGTGACGGCCTAAGTCAGCACCTGTGACGCCTTCCTCCCGATTGGGGCCAAGGCCTTCACTCGCGATTTACCGTGACGACCACGGTGGAGCCCTTCTTCAACTTGGTGCCCGCTGCGGGATCCTGATTCAAGACGACGTAGGTGTCGGTTTCCGCCAAGCTCGTCCAACGCGCGCTGAGCTTGTACCCTGCGGTTTCGATTTTCTCTTTCGCAGATTTGAAATTCAGGCCAATGACTTTGGGCACTTCGGCGGATTCCGGCCCTGCGGAGACATCCACAGTCACGCTTTCGCCTTTGGCCGCAAGCGTTTCGGCTGCAGGTAGTTGTGCGATGACCTGGCCGGGTGGCGCGTCGTCTGCCTTGGTCAGGCCCAGCTGAAGCTTGAGGCCGCTTTCCTGCAATGCGCGGCCCGCTTCTTCCGTGGTGCGGCCCACGACGTTGGGCACCGGGATCTTCGCTTCAACCAGCGACGCCGTTACGGTGCCACCCCGCGCTAATTTGGCACCTGCTCTGGGCGTTTGTTTGAGCACGGTGTTCGCAGCAGCCTTCGTGTTGCTCTCGCGCGGACCGAGCACCAGAATCAGGCCTTGTGTTGCCAGGCTCACTTTGGCGTCCGATTCGGACAGCCCGGTGAGATCCGGCACTACGGAATCAGGCACTTTTTGCACCGTTTCATGCGGGATCATGTTGGTCGTTTCCGCGACGTAGATGGTGCCCGCCGCAGTGACGAGCGAGGTAAAGAAGGCGAGCAAGAAAACGGAGTAGGATTGCATGGTAACTCCCCAGTTCAGCAGCTTCGTTCAGCAGCCTGTGGCTGACGCCCCACGAATCGCTTAACCCGGAGCGGGCGCGCTGTCGAGCACGCTCAAGAATGCGCGTGGCACGGGGCTTTCCACAGCGAAGCCTGGCAGCGTTGGGTCACCGTGCCAGCTGATGTGGTGCGCGTGCAGCGCGTGCCGGTCCGTTAACGCGGGGTGCGTGATGCCGCCATACTGAGTGTCACCCAAGAGCGGTGAGCCCAAGTGGCTCAGGTGCACACGGATCTGGTGGCGGTACGCGTGCCCCACTTTGATGTCGACCAGGGTCCATTCCTCGGTACGGCGCACTACTTGGATTTCTGTGAGCGCTGGTTTGCCTCGTGGATCATTCCCTGGCACCACCATCACGCGCCGACTGCGCTTGGGGTGGGGAGCAATCGGCAGATCGATCTGCTGATCCGTCAAAGGGGGGGTGCTGGCAACTATGGCAAAATAGCGCTTCTCGATTTCACCCTGACTCAGTGCAGTCTTCAGTCGAATGAACGCCTCGTGCGAACGCGCTGCCAGTAGCAACCCTGAAGTGCCGGTGTCCAAGCGGTGGAGCAATCCCGCTTCTCCCGCGCGGTAGCCAATCCCTTGCATTTCTGGGTATTTTTGCAGCAGAAGCGCCGCTAGGCTGCTGCCTGAGCGGTGAGGCAAGGGCACGCTGGGTTGTCTGGCGGGCTTGTCGACGATCACCCAATGGTCGGTTTCCTGAACGACCTGCAATTCAAATTGCAGCGAGTCGGGTTCGCTGTGCTGCGCGGGGACGGCGATCTCGATATTCTCACCTGCACTGGCGATGTGGCTGGGGCGCCTGAGCTTGCCTTCGACGCGCACGCACTGTTGCGCAAATAGTTCGCCGACGCGCTTTCGGCCCAATCCGGTGAGCTGGGCCAGGGCCTTGTCCAGCCGCTGGCCCGCGTGCTCTTTCGGAATCACGAGGTGCAGCGGTAGGCTGCTCACCATTGTCCGACAACGCCGAAATCCGCCATGGCGCCCTGCGCTCCACCGCCCAGCACTCCGCTGCCCAGCAGTCCGTTGCCAGGTATTCCATTGCTAGCAGCGGCGCCATTGCTGGCAGGAATATAATAGGCATAGGGCAGAAGGTTAGGCAGGTGAGGCTCGGAAGAAGAACTCGTAGTGCCCTCTTCATGATGGCGCGCGAACGAGTAACCCAACACAGCGCCAGCGATCGCGCCGGCACCGACGCTGATCAACCACAAGCGGTGTCGATCGCGGCTGGCATTGCCCAGCGCGATCAACGGGCTTGCAGCGGCAGCTGCCGTTAATCCACCGAGCCCTGCGCCTAAATCCATCATCAGCACCGACGAGGCATTGACATCGAAACCTAAGGGGCCCGCTGCGCCAGCGATCAGCACTCCCGCCGCGGCGCCGAAGCCCATGCCCTTTTGCGGAATGAAACCGGTGCGCCCGCGCACCGTCATTTCACTCAGGCCTCCCAGCAATAGGCCCACCGCGCCACCAGAATGCGCCAGGGCCGCTGACCCTTCCGTCACGTGTCCCGTGGAAAGCACCGAAGTGGCTAACGCAATGCCGCCCAGGGTACCGCCCAGCCCCACCATGAAGCGCGCGTCTTCCGTGGGCGAGTGGTACCCGTTGGTGAGCAGCAACGCAGAGGTGGTGGGCCAAATAGCTCCTGCGGACAAATACCAGGCGTCGCCATAACCCACGTCCCACTCGTCGGCGACGACCATGCCGGCACCAATGCCAATGCCGGTGCCCAACGCCAACAGCGGGTAGGTGAGGCGCGCGTCGTTCGAACCGCCTGCGCGCTGAATCGAGTAACCGGCATAGGCGCCGATCAACGCGGTGTTGAAAACCAGCACCGCCTGCCCATTTGAGCGAGTGCGTCGCGTCGGTGCACACGGTTGGCACTCGCTGTGCGGCGCGGAATCTGCACTCGGTGTTCGCGCTTGAATCAGATCGCGGGCGAGCGATATGACCCGCAGTTGAATGGCGTCGCGGTTGGTTCGCTCCACCCGCAGTTCAAGTACCTTCTCATTGGGAGCAATGGCCGCCAGCGTCAGTTGCACTTCTTGACCAACCGGCTCTGCCTTCAAGTAAATGCGCCAGTGTGGATCCGGCACCGAGGCGGAAGCGACCTGTTGCAGATCTTCAGCGCTCGCGAGCCACTGAATTTGGGCGTCGTGAACGTTCAAGTCCGTCAACGTTTCGGTGAGCGTGTTTTGAATCACGCTGTGCTCGCTCTCCGCGTCACCGTTGCCGTCGGGCTGCGACTGCGGGGGCTGCGGTTGTGCGGGTTGCGCGGGTGCTATGGGTGGGGAGGGTGGGGGGGCTGGAGGCTCCTGCGCCCAGGTCCCTTGGGCGCCAGCAAGCAGGGCAAGGCACCCCAACCAGCATCTGGTCGTGTGCAAAGAAACCCGCATGCGGCCCTTAGAACATTACCGTCGCGTTGAGCCAGGCATCAAACGCGGTGGAGTCGGCCACGCGAAAACGCCGACCCGGGGTATCGATCACCGGGCGATAGTCCGGGTTGGGAATACCGGTGGCGGTGTAGCCGCCGAATGCGCCAGATCCACCGCGACAGGGGCCGGCCGCGCCAAGATCATTGCTGAAATCCGGGTTGCACGGCTGATCGAAGGTCAGCACATGGCCCTGGGCCCAGGTGAGCCCACCGCCGACGCCGAATTTGACGTACTCAGCGGCCTGCATCGTAACGCCCGTACCCAAACTGTACGTGCCGTACTGCTGCGTGTCGGTGATGCCGTTGGTGTACACCTTTTGTGACGCCGGGCTGACGATCGATCGCGGTAAATTTGGATCGGCACCCGTTGGGTTAGCGGGATTCGTCATGTACTGGGCGTAAGCTGGGTCGCGCAGCGAGTGCGCGGTGCTACTGCCGAGCGCGTCGAACAACTCGGAGTAATCGCGGCCTTCTGAGCGGTACGTGCCGGCGAAGCGGACATCGACAGAAAGCTTCTGGAACCGATCCAGCACTTCCCACGGCACGATTTCCATACCGAAAATCATGGAGCCTTGCAGCGGGGGGTGATTGACCAGGCTGCCCTTCAGATCCGCAGCGCCATAATCGCTGCTGCCATTTTGAAACTCGAACAACGCGGAAATACCACCGTAAGGTTCAATGTAATTCACGCGCTTGGAAAGGTAGGTGTGCAATTCCAGGCCGGTGGTGCCGCGTGAAACACCCGCGGCGCGGCTACCGCTGAAAGTTCCCTCAAACGGACCGTCGCTCGCGCCGTTGCGGTTGATATCAGAGGGCTCCGCACACTCCACTTGCCCTGCAGCCGGGTGGGCGTTGCAGGCGTGCATCGGCTCCGAAACACTGAAACGCCCCTCAAGCCCGAGCACCCAGGTGGGCTTTGTTTCGTCGCGCCACTGATTCAAAAGGCCGAAATCGATGCCCACCGCCAGGTATTCCAACCCGCTGCGCGTGGGCGAGGTCATGGGCAGCGAGAACAACTGCTCGCCCGGAAGGCCCTGCAGATTGATGCGCTGATTAGCTCCGCTACCGCCCGTGGCCGTCAGCTCGCGATCATTGGAGAGGATCACCGGCAGCCGCAATTTAAGGGCAATATCATGATAAATGCCCAGATCCAGCCCCATGTTGAGGCGGCTAGTGGTCTCCGCGTACTTCGCGACTTCTAGGTTCGTCGCGGTGTAACCGCCACTGGAGAGCTGGGGTTGAGCGCTGGTCGTCTCGCGACGGATGGAGGCGTTCTTCCAGGTGTGCTGGTAGCCCAGGGTGAACTGCAGATCGAACATGTCGTCGCCGTCGAATGCGTCGATCACGTTAGTGAACTCGGCCGGCTCACGCATCACGCGCGGCTCGCCAACACGGTGCGGCTCGTCCGCCCCTGCGATAGAATGCACGCTGAGCACGGCCAGCAGCGCAGCCAACCCGGTAGCCTCGTGTATTCTACGCTGCATCGATCCTCATGCCACTGCGGCGCCCATCAACCACTGCGGCGCTTATACCCCTCAATGGCCCCGCCAAGCTACTGTTAACCCTGGGGAACTGCAACGAAACTCGGCCTGGGGGCGATTTCTGGCCTAGTCATCAGCCAGCCTAGTCGTCAGCTGGCCCGGGGATGGGGATAGTTAAACGAGTGTCATCCTCTTCCTCCCCAAAGATGTCCTGGGTCACGTCCTCCGTGTCGAGCTCGACCGCAAGCTCTGCTCGAGCTGACCCCAGGCTACGCGTGGTATCCGCCAAGCGGTCGGCAAGCACACCAGTGAACTGCCACAGCAGCTTGACGGCCAATTGGTGTTCGTTGCGCAAAATCTCAAAGAAATCCGGCCTTCTAATGACCATGATTTCGCTCTCACCGTGTGACTTCACTGTGGCCGAACGCGGCTGACTGCGGATCAAGGCCATCTCGCCGAAGTGCTCGCCCGGTTTGAGCTCGGCTACCCGATTGCCGTCGCGCACGACGGCCGCGTTGCCGGCGAGCATGATGAACAACTCTTCGCCCCGATCCCCTTCGCGGATAATGGTGTCGCCGTCTTGGTAGCTGACCACATCCGTCACTTGCAACACACGCCGTAATTCAGCGTCGTTGAGTGGCCTGAAGAGCGGCATGCGCGCGAGCAAGTCACGCTTGAGCTGCAGCCGCTGCGCGCGCTGCTCGTCGCGAGCGCCGAGACCGCCCAGCGTGACCACCACAGTGGTGATGTTGTCTTTTCCGCCCCGATCATTGGCGGTGTTGATCAACGCCTTGGTGACGGCTTCTTCCTTGGGCTCGGCCAGAGCCTTGCCCAGCTCTTCTGGGCTGCCCTGGGGCTGCTCGAA
>DATJEQ010000338.1:0-5437 GCA_035496495.1 Polyangiaceae bacterium | reverse complement strand
CATTGATGATAAGACCAGACAGGTGCTCGCAGAAAAAGCCCAACGGAAATAGCGCGATTGGTCGAGACAATTCGTCGCGACACTCATGTCCGCACTTGCCGAAATCGAACGACAGACCCTCCCTCTCCTGGGTTAATTTTCGATCTCGTCCGTGAAGAAATCGCGCAACTGGTGTGCATTTCGTGACGATAAGGCGCCCTTTTTTTCACTGGGGCGTTGGGATGCAGAAATCAACCCCGGAGGGGGATCCTGCCGGAGGGGATCCTGCCGCAATAGAAGCCAGCGCAGTGGCGTTGTTCGGCAATGCGGTTCAAATGGGTTCTGTTGCTGTTTTTGCTCACGGGGTGCGTGGGATGCGACCAAGTCAGCAAGGGCGTCGCCATTGACCGGCTCAGTGGGATCAAAGGGCTTTCGTATCTGGGGGATACGGTGCGCCTGGTGTACGCGGAGAATACGGGGGCGTTTTTGGGATTGGGAGAGCACTGGCCACCCGTGGTGCGGTGGGGCGTGTTTACGGTGTTGTCGGCGGTGTTCGTGATTGCGGCGGGGGTTTACGCGCTGCGGCAGATTCGTGGAGTGACATCGTGGCGAGGCCTTTGCACCGCAGGGGCTATAGGGCTGGTTGCGGCGGGAGGCCTTGGGAATTTGATCGATCGGTTCTGTCGCAACGGTGCGGTGGTCGACTTCATGAATTTGGGGATCGGGCCCGTGCGCACGGGCATCTTCAACGTCGCGGACGTGCAGATCATGCTGGGTTGCGCGCTATTCGCCTTCGGGGACAGGCGCGCCTCACCCGCCACACCGCGAGTCCATCGCGAACGGAAATGCGGTAATACGGGTTCATGACGGCGATTACGGGGAACCCAGGTGAAATCCATGAACTGGCGCGCTACGAAGTGCGGCCCGACGCGTTGCCGGCGGTGTTGGCCGCGATCCACGAATTCGTAGCGTACGTTCGCGACAATGAGGCGGGAGCGTTGCGGTACGAGGTGTGGCAGGAGGAAGAGCACCCCACGCGTTTCGTACATCTCTTTGTATGGCGAGATGAGGAAGCCAACCGCATCCACGGCGAGTCCGACGCAGTGAAGAAGTTTGCGGGCATTCTCTATCCCAAGTGCCTAGCCCCGGTGGAATTCGTCACCTACAAACAAGTCGACGCCAACGCCGCATTGCGTCGGCTCTGATCAAATTCCTTAACAACGGCGTGTTCTTACGAGCGCCGTGACGCGCGTTTCGCGGAAAATGGCAGATCCATTTGCGTCGCGGGTTTGGTTGCGACGTTTTCGCGCTTTAGGGCTTCCTCTTCGCGCAACATGTCGGCTTCTATCACTTCGGGGTTGTCGAAAGCGAAGGCCAGCGCGTCGAAGATCTTCGCCGGGCCAAGTTTGGGGTAGCGCTTGAGCAAGACGTCCACGTTTGCGCCGTTGCGATAAAATGCCCATAGCCGGCGCACGGGGACCTTGGAGCCTGCGACAAAGGGGCTGCCATTCAAGGTCTTCTTGTCGACGCGCACATGCGGGTGCGGCACCAACACCATAGGTAATTCGGCGGCGGCCACGTTTTTTCCTACGCTAGTTCGAGTACGGCCTTCTGGATCCCGGCGGAATCCAGGCCTTGGTGACCCATTTGCTGCCACAGGCCGCCACAACCTTCTTTGTTCACCCCGATATTCGCGTAGCGCCCCCGGAAACCGCGCTTGAGTAGCTCGCTGCCAAAGCGGCTGCCGAGGCCGGTCTTCACATTGAAGCCCTCAGCGACCAACACGAACGGCGCTGCGGCCAGCATTTTCATCGTCGCTTCGTCGTAGGTGTTGAGGCACGGCTTATTGACCAGGCCGACCTTGGTGCCTTGTTTCTCCAGCGCGATCAACGCGTCGAGTGCGCGATGGACCGTTTCTCCGAACGAGACCACGTAGCCGCCGCCACTCACCGAACGGATCACATCGTCTTTCCCGGGCTCGAAGGGTTTCCCCTGGAACATAGGCTTGCCTTGCCCGTCCAAAATATCGGGCACAGGCGCCCGTGTGCTGAACAGGAAACGCATCCCGGTGTCGCCGTAGATGCGCTTCAAGCAAGCCGCGAATTGGTGCTGATCGACGGGAAAATACAGACGCGTCGCGTCGTCGCCGTGAGCCGGAGTCAGGCCGCCGTCAGCGAACATCGAGTTGATCCCGAAATGACAGGTGTTATCGGCCATGTCGTCGACGCCGCTGTGGCTGAAATGGGCCAGCACATTAGCGTAGTTGAGGCGCGACATGGTGATCTCGCTGACGCACATTTCCAAGAAGGCCGAAAACGTCGCAAAGATCCCCTGCTTTCCTGGGAACGAACCGAAACCCGCAGCAGCCGAGAAATTGCCGCGCTCCATGATGCCCGCGCGCACAAACACATCCGGGTGCTTCTTGCGAATGTGGTGAAGCCCGCACGATCCTTCTAGATCGTTGTCAAAAATGCGCACACTGGCGAGGCGCTGCTCGGGGCTCAGGCCGTCTAAGATCTCGTTGATGATCTTGCCAAAGTCGTCGCGGTTCTTCCCGACCCCTGAGCTGCCGGCAAATGTGAGGGGGCTCTTGTCCGCTTTGGCAGCGCGCAACATCGCCACCGCCTCATTGTGGCCACGTGCTTCGAGATACGCAGCAGCGACTTCAGCCTTGAGCACTTCGTGGGCGTGTGGGCTACCCTCTGCGCCCGCGATCCCCGGTGCCATCTTGCGCTTGATCACGACAGCACGGGGCGCTGCTTCCGAAAATGCGCGCGCCAGGGTGACGTACAGCTCGTCGATGTCCTCGCCCATCACCGTCTCGGTGGAGAGCCCGTAACCGCTGAGGGTTCGAGAGAGATCATAGCCCGCCATGTACTCCTGCGGGTGCCCGGCAATCGTGACGTTGTTGTCGTCGACCAGGATCTTGATGTTGAGCTTTTGACCAACGGCGAGACGCGCGGCCTCCGCATCGTCCCCTTCCATCTGGCTGCCGTCCGATCCGAGCACCACGACGGCCTTGCCCGGATTCGCCATGGCCACGCCGTTGCAGAACGCCCACATGTGCCCCAGGCGCCCGGAGCTGAACTCAACGCCGGGCGTGAGGTGCTTTTCGGGGTGACCGGGAAGACCACTGTCGTACTCGCGGTAATGGAGCAGCTTTTCAACGGGCATATGGCCGTCGAGCGCACTCAGCAAGTACTGGGTGGCAACGCGATGCCCCGCTTCGTCGTAGAAGATGGGCACGATGGGGGCGCCACCCGCGATGAACGCGCGCGCGATCAATACCTCTGGCACCGTGTCGAACGCACCCCCGGAATGACCCGACAAACCTTTTGCTCCAGCGAATGCTGTGAAAAATACAATCGCGTCGCGGCAGAGTTGAATGTTGTGCGTGAGCGTCTTCTTCTCCTCAGCCGTCAGCGCGGGCTTGCGCGGATCGAGCGACAGAGGTTTCAGAGCGCTGAGATTGATGGGGAACGCATTCGAGGCCATGGGGCGCCGAATCTAGCAGGATAGCCCCCGGCTGTGCAGTAACTACTGGCCCCCCGCGATGGCCATCTGATGCTCCGCCAGCGTGCGGCTGAAGGCGTGCTTGCCATGGCCGTTGGCAACAAAAAACAAGTACGGAGTGCTGGCGGGATTGAGCACAGCAAGCAGCGCCGCCTGTCCGGGGTTGCCTACCGGGCCTGGTGGCAGCCCCGGGTGGCGGTAGGTGTTGTAAGGGTTCTGATCGTCGCGCAGCAGCTGAGGTGTGATCTTGCCACTGTAACCTTGGCAGCTCTGCAAATCGGGTTGCCGCAAGCAACCGTACCCCGCGGTGGGGTCGGACTGCAGCATCTGCCGCGGCTTGAAGGATTCGTCGCTCAGCCGATTGTAGAAAACGCTGGCTACAATTGGATCCTCGCTGGGATCAGCCGCTTCCCGTTCTACCATCGAAGCCAGTGTCACCACTTGCTGCAGGTGAAAACCGTAGCGTTGCTCCAAGTCTTGGAATTGCGATTCCTGCGCGTCAAGCAGGTGCCCGTAATGCTGCAACGCGGCTGCAGTCAGGCGGTTGATCACCGCGCCCGGCGTCGAATTGACAAAAAATTCATAGGTATCCGGGTAAAGGTACCCTTCCAGCGAGGCAGCTTGCACCCCAACACTGCGTGCGAACGCCTCGTTGTGCGCCAATTCCAGCAGCGCTCTTTCTGAGCAAACGGCGTGCGCCGCCAAGATGGCCGCCATTTGGAACGAATTCTGCCCCTCGGGCAGCGTGATCTTCACCTGGGGGCGAGTGGTCTTGCGTGCCAGCACCGTGAGCAAATCGCTCATTGACAGCGACCCAGGAAGTGAGTGTGCGCCGGGCTCGATCTGCGTGCGGGGATGAAAGATGAACCAGTAGCCCGCGAAGAGCAGCGGCTTATCGAGCACACCACGCTGCCGAAGCGTCGTGGACATTTCTAACCGGCTCAATCCCGCGGGTAGCTCTAAGAACGCGATTTGCGGTGAGCTCGTCGTCTGGCCCGCCCAGCTCCAAAGAATGCCCGCAAGCGCAGCCGCGAGCAGCAGCGGAGCTAGCCCTGCAAACACTACCCAGCGCCACCCGATGCCCCCACGTGAAGATCCCGAAGGACTCGCGCTTTCTCCGGCTGAGCGCTTCTTGCGGCGGCGTTTGGCGGCCATGGAAATCAGGAACCCTGACGCGGCGAATCGAGCCAGCTCTGGAGCAGAATCGCCGCTGCTGCGCCATCGATTCGGTCCTTCATTTTTCGGCTGTCGAGCCCTTGTTCTCGTAGTCGCGCGCTAGCCTCCACGGTGCTCAATCGCTCATCCATGAATTCGATTTTTGCGCCCGATTGCTTGGCCAGTGCCGCCGCGAAGCGTCGCACGCGCAGGGCCGGTAGCCCCTCACTGCCGGCCATCGATTTCGGAAGCCCAATCACAAAGGTGCTGATGGCCTCAGTTTTGGCCAACTCGCACAGCGCGGCAATTAACTTGGGAATGTCTCTGCCGTCCAAATAAGGGCGTGCGTGGGCCATTGTGCCCAGCTCGTCGGCCACCGCAATTCCGACCCGGCGTAAGCCAAAATCCACGCCGATCGCGCGCCTCATTAGAGTTGACCTCCCGGGCAACTCCTAGCATAAGCCTCGGCGTCTCGCGGCATCCCCGCGGTTGCCCCGCGGCGCATAAGTTCATGCCTTTTCAACGGCTTGCCACGATTCGACTGCCCACGCGCTGGGTGTCCGCGATGTTGCTGTTGGGCGTTCTGTGCTGGCCAGCCTTGGCCCACGCGCAGGATCCCTTCTTCGGGCAAGGGATGGGTGGGGGCTTGTCGCCGGGCATGGGCAGCAGCGGCCCGGGCCCGTCCAAGAAAAAGGGAGGCAATAAGCCCCCTCCCGGCACCCCCGAGACGCACGCTGCGTCCGGCGCCGAAGACTCCACCGCTGCCCCCGGGAGCGAACCGGAGCTGCCG
>DATJEQ010000337.1:0-2311 GCA_035496495.1 Polyangiaceae bacterium | reverse complement strand
CCGCCGCGCTGCCTCGAGTAACGCGAGTCGTTGGGACCAGGGCGCCCAGCATTGCCTGGGCGCGCACCGAGGGGGCCAGTGCAAAAAACACTAGAAAAAGGGCCACCCTGGCCGCCTGCGTGTGTGCAGCGCCCGTCACGAGGCCCAGGGTACATTGGGCCCTTGAGCCGGGAAAAAAACCCGCCTTGATCGTGTATGCTGCCAGTGTGGGGAATACGCGCGCGCAGGCTATTTTGAGCGAGTGGTTCGGGGACCTCGACAGCGGAGGCATGTCCTCGACCGCGACGCAAAAGCGTTGGTGGACGAAGGACCCAGCCTTCGACGACCACCTGCGCGCGCTGTTCGAAGCCGACGTACAAGCGGCGATGCTGGGCGAGATGGACAGTTGGCTTGAGGAGCCCAGCACCACCCTGGCCCTGATCCTGCTGCTCGATCAGATCACGCGCAATATCTACCGTGATCTGCCCGAGATGTACTTTGGCGACGCGCGGGCCCTCAAGGCGGTGGATAAGCTGCTGAGCACCGGCGGCGATCTGCAGCTGCCTGTACAGCAACGCGTCTTTGCGTACATGCCGCTGATGCACGCCGAGAGCAATCACCGGCAACAGCAATCCGTAGCTCAATTCAAGAAGCTGCTGGATGAGGCCTCGGATCTCACACGACAGACACTGAGCAACTACTACAGCTTCGCCCAGAAACACGCTGAGATCATCGCCCGCTTCGGCCGCTTCCCCCACCGCAACGCGGTGCTCGAGCGCACCTCAACCGGCGACGAAGTCGCGTTCCTGCAAGAACCGGGTTCGTCGTTCTAGCTACTGGATCGCGGCGGTCACCGCGTCGATCAGGGCTTGGCTGCCGACACTGACGTCGGTGCCTGCGGGGAGGCGGCGCAAGTACCAGCGGACTTGCCACGACTTACTGGCGCCGGCCGCGATCGAGCCGTACTGGCTGTGCAGTTCGAGCTCAATGTAGCTGGCGTCGGATTGCTCGAAAACTTCCACTTCAGTTTCACCCGGTGCGGCCATGCCGTCGGCAACATCCGGGAACTGTTTGATGAACAGCAGATCGCCGCCGGGATCCGCCTGCACGTGAGCAATCCAACCGCCGGTGGCATCGGCCCCCGTCTTGGAGGCCATCCCTGCAGTGAAAGCAGCGTGATCGATCCAATCGTGTCCCGCCATCGCTTGCACGGCGAGCGAGCCGTACAGAGTCGTAGCGTTGGCGCCCGTGGGATAGAAAGTGAGCCCTTCGCCCAACACGCGCGTCACTTCCCACAGACCAATATCGAACGCAGTCGCACCCTCGTTCTTCAGCGAGTAATCGATCACAATGGCGTTCTTGGCGAGATCAGCGCTGAAGCGCTTGTTCGCAGAAAGCGGCTTGGTAGCGATCATGAACGGCGCGCTCTGCCCCACGATGATTGAATTCTGCTCGACGGTCATGGTGTACGGGTCACTGTCGATGCCGGGCACCGCCATGAACGGGTTGGTGCCCCATTCGGATTCAGGCCCTGTCCACAGCGTGGAGCCGTAGAACATCGCGTTGTTGGTGGGGCCGGTCAGGATATTCGTGCCGCCCTCTTTGAAGCTTATGACGCGCGCACCGACCATGCCGTCGACCTCGAACAGCGTGTTACCGAACTCCAGCGTGTGGATCCCCGTGCGCTCGATCGGTGGAACGAGCATCAACCCCGTCGTGCCTCCGGCACTTGCATTGCCAGCCATGCCGCCCGTTCCTCCCATATCGGCCCCACCACTGCCACCAGAACCAGCACTGTCACCAGAACCGCCCGCGCCGCCGGTAGTCGCCATGCCTCCATTCGCTGTGCCCCCGGTTGCGGCACCTCCCTGTGCCGCGCCTCCACTTGGTGTGCCCCCGTTCGCAACCCCGCCCATCGCCGCAGTCGTCCCCCCCGTTCCACCGCTTCCCCCTGGGGTGAGCGCAGTCGAACCCCCCGTCGCATTGTTGCTGTGAGCGGGGTTATCGGAGCTGGAGCAGCCCATCAACGGGAGCCACGCCGTAATCCCCAGTGCCGCTATGGCGGTGCGCATTTTCGTTCCCACAAAGCGCAGTGTACAACACAGGCAGCGCCTGATCCCGGATCCTTTTGACCTGCAGCTTTTTGCCCACGCGGTAACGCCTTTTCACCCGAATCCAGCGACCCTTCTCATGAAGACGGCAACCACCGAACGCTCGCTTGCGCAGGGAAATGCGCTCTTGATCGCGGGACATTTCGCGCAAGCCGTCCACCACTTTCAGGGGCTGCTCGCAACCGACCCGGAGAACATTGAGCTGGCCTACCGGGTGCTCG
>DATJEQ010000336.1:0-13065 GCA_035496495.1 Polyangiaceae bacterium | reverse complement strand
GTCCTCGCTTGGGGCGACCCGGTTGAAGAATCGTTGGCTCCGTTGTGTGATCGCTTTCTGCGGGAAACCATCCGCTATTGGCAACAATGGGTGAAGCATTGCGATATCCCACCGCTGTATCAGGAGGAGGTCATTCGCTCGGCGTTGACGCTCAAGCTGCACTGCTTCGAAGACACTGGCGCCATCGTTGCCGCACTGACCACGTCATTGCCGGAAGCGCCAGGCAGCGGGCGCACCTGGGATTATCGCTATTGTTGGCTGCGCGATTCCTTCTACGCGCTCGGTGCTTTCGGGCTGCTGGGGCACTTCGAAGAACGCGAACAATTCCTGCATTTTCTGCTGAACATTGCGGCTTCCGCGCCCAATCTGGACTTGGCGCCGCTGTATCGCATCGACGGCAAGACCGATCTCGACGAGCGCATCTTGGAACATTGGCCTGGCTATCTTGGAGAAGGGCCCGTGCGAGTGGGCAATGGTGCAGCCGTCCACAAGCAGCACGATGTGTTCGGCGAGATGGTCTTGGCGCTGACGCCATTATTCCTAGACGCTCGATTTCGCGAACACGTAACTGCCCCCGTACTGGATTTGGTGACGCGCCTCGCGCGCAAGGCCGTCGCCGTCGCGGGGCAACCCGATGCCGGTATTTGGGAATTCCGTTCGGAATGGCGCCCGCAAACTTTCAGCTCGGTGATGTGCTGGGCAGCCGCCGATCGCATGGCAAAGATCGCGGCACAGCATCGCCCTGCGGACGTGAAGGAATTTGCCAACGCCGCCATTCAGATCCGCAACGATATGCTTTCAGCTGCAGTGCATCCCACTCGCGGCTGTTTGGTGGCAGATTATGGAGGCACCGAGGTCGACGCCGCATTGCTCCAAGCCGTTACGTTGCGCCTGTTGTCCGCGGACGATTCCAAGGCTCACGCTACGATCAACGCGATCCGTGAAGATTTGGAATACAAGGGCTGGCTCAAGCGCTACCGCACCAACGATGGATTTGGTGTGCCCGTGGTGGCGTTCACTCTGTGTACTTTCTGGCTGGTTGAAGCACTGGCGCGAGTCGGACGCGTCCAGGAAGCGCGCGCCATCATGGATCGCCTGGGCAGCGTGAAAGCACCGTTGGGGTTGCTGTCTGAAGACCTGGATCCCGCATCGGGCACCATGTGGGGCAATTTTCCCCAGGCCTATTCCCACGTGGGCCTAATCCACGCCGCCTTCGCCGCCGCTCCCCCCTGGTCGGAGGTGCTGTAACGGTGTTGGCCGGGCGGCGCACAGATGCGCTGAGATCGCCGGGCGAGTTTAGCGGAGAGAGAGGGATTCGAACCCTCGAAAGGGGATTAGCCTTTGCCCGCTTAGCAAGCGGGTACCTTCGACCACTCGGTCATCTCTCCTGGCGGGGGAAGCTAGCTCATGACTGAGCGCAGCTCAAGTCAGCTGGCACAGCGAAAAAATAGGCCTTTTCGTGCGGCAATCACTGCAGAATGACGCCGTGCGGGATGATTGCCAGCACGCGCTCGCCTTCCAGCATGGGCTGAAGCATGGCGACAAATGGTCGAAATTGAGGGGTCAGCACGTCCAGTGCGGAGGGCTGGGCACGCAACTTGGCGAGCGCGGCGCGCACTTGTTCCTCTTCGGCATGATCGTCGAGCGAGAGCAGATCGAGCAGCGTTTCCCCGGCGCCTTCCACGATTACAGGCGCTTCCGCATTCAACTTGCCCAATTCGCGCGCGCGGCTGAGCGCATCGTCGAGGCCGCCAAAGGTATCGACCAACTTGCGCTGCAGGCCCTGCTCGCCGGACCAAATTCTTCCTTCCGCCACCTGAGCGACCGCTTCAATGGGGAGCCCTCGCCCTTGCGAGACGCGCTGCAAGAACAGCTGGTACACGCTGTTCATTTGGTTCTGCACTTTTTGAATCGTGGGCGGATCCCACGGGGTCAACATCGACATGTAGGTGGCACGTTCGGCGGAGCCCGGCGTGGGGTTGGCGGCAAAGGTTGCCGTGTTGATCCCAATGCCGGAGAGCGCATCCGCAATCACGATCTTGCCACCCACGACCCCAATCGATCCGACGATGCTGCTCTTCTCGGCAAAGATCTGTTGTGTGGCAGAAGCCATGTAGTAACCGCCGCTCGCGGCCATATCGCCCACTGACGCGATCAACGGCTTCTTGGCGCGCAAATCCATCAACTCGTGCCACAACAGATCGCTCGCAAGCGCCGAGCCTCCCGGTGAACTCAAGCGCAAAACCACCGCCTTCACCGAATCGTCATTGGCGATGCGCCGCAAGGTTTTGGCGAGCGGGCGAAAGGCAATGCCATCACTGCTCCACGGGCCGCCGGATTCCATTTGAATCGTCCCGCTGGCCACCACGAGCGCGACGTGGTCGGCCCGCTGTTGCCCCTCTTGCACACCCACCAGAGTAGCGATCGTATCTAGAATTTCCTTCGCCGCGTCGCGACGCTTGGTCAGCCCGAACGTCGTTTCGATCTCGCTGACGCCCAGCTGGGCCTTCAAATCCGCTTCCGCCTCGGATTCGTACCCTATGTCGTCAATCAACCCGACACGCTTGGCTGCGGGTGCGTCGTAGGGGCCGTCTTCCAAAGCTTCCCCGATATTCGGCTGCGCGCGCGCGTGACTCACAGCGTCGAGCCAGGTGGCGCGAATTGAACCAAGCACGCTCTGCATCGCTTCGCGGGCGGCATCACTGGGGCCGGGCAGCGTCATCACTTCCGCCGCGCTCTTGTAACGCCCCACATGAAGGAATTGCGCCTGCACCTTGAAGCGATCCAACAGATCTTTGAGGTACAGCGCTTGCCCAGCAATGCCCACCGCATCGACATCGCCCGCGGGGCTGAGCCAGATCTTATCGCAACCTCTTGCCGTCAACAGCAACGCGGAGTTCGACAGTGAATGCGCATGGCAGACAACCCTGCGTTTGCTCGCTCGCAGATCGCCCAACAATCTTCCCAGTTCTTCGCTGCGCGCCCAATCGAAGCTGGTGCTACCCAGCCGCACGAACACTCCTTTCACGGTATCGCTTGAGCGAATTGTAGAAAGCACGGAAATCAGATCGGAATAGTTGTGCGACGCGGACAGTGAGAAGCCCCCGCCGGCGGCACCCTCGGGCGGAGCGCCGCGCGTCAAATCGATCTGCACCGCGCTGTTGCCCTTCTTAGCGAGCGGTGCCGCCTTGCTGGAGTAATCCGGTGTCTGCTTGGCGCGCCCGTGGCAGCCCCAGAGCAGCGCGCTGGTCAGTACCCAGAGCAGCGCGAGGCAAAAGCCCCGTTGCACAGATCTTCGGGTCACTTTTGTATTCCCGGTAGATCGGAGGTGTCGATGTGGGGTGAATCGTCTTTCGGCGCAGGCGCAGGCTCTTGCGTCGGGGCCGGCGCAGGCGCAGGCGCTGTTTCAGTGGGCGCGGGCGCTGCAGTCGGTACCGGTGCCGGAGCTGCCGTGGGCTCGGTAGGAGCGGCGGGGTTATCGCTCGGCTCAGCGGGCTTCGCCTGCCCCAAACGAGCCGCAGCGCGAGCACCATAAGAGGTCGTGGGGCCCGCGCGATCCAAGACACGTTGGTACAGCTCGTTGGCTGAAGCGCGATCGCCTTGCGCCCATTTGATATCCGCCAGCCCGATCAACGCTGGCAGATAATGGGGATTAGTGCGCAGCGCCGTGTCGAAGTGGCGCGAGCCGCCTGTGAGATCGCCGCGCTGCACGGCGATTTCGCCCAATGCCGTCTCGGCCTCGACGTCACCAGGGCTCGCCGTGAGCGCCATTTGGTAATACTGCTCGGCCTTGTCCAAGTCGCCCGCCCTGCGCAGCTCTGTTGCACGCCGAACCAACACACGCGGATCGGAGGGAGCAACGCCTGCGGGCGCGCCCGGTGCCGCATGAGCTGCGGGCCCAGCGGACGACCCAGCGGACGACCCAGCGGGCTGGGGCTCAGCTGAGGGGGCTTGATCCGGTGCACTGGGTGCTTGACCCTGTTTGCGCGCAACGAATGCCTTGAGCAACGCGAGCAACGGATGCGCGGGCGGCTCCAGCCCAAGCTTGTCCGCTTCCGCCTTCGCGTCATCGATCCGCCCAGCGCTTGCGAGTGCAAACACCAGAGTGGCCCGCGCCCGCCCCAATCCGCGCTCAACCGCAGAGGCGGCGCGCAACCGTTCAATCACGCTGGGCCAGGTCGGGGATTCGTCCGCTAAATCCAAGGCACCGAGCACGTAATCGGTTTCCGGCTCCGCTGCGGCCGTGCTCAACTTGGGTGCCAACGCGCGCGCTTCCTTCAGGTTACCGTCAATGCGTAACGCGTCGATCTGAGCACGGATCGCTGCGGGGTGATCGCCCGCAGCGCGTTTCGCGTCATCCACCGCCGATTTCAATTTTACCAGACGGGCGGTCAGTTCGTCTTGCGTCGCGCCGCGTTCGGCGCTGTCTTCCGGTAAGAGCCGCAGCTTGAGCCAAATCGTATCTGCGCGCACGGACTCAACTCGCGCCAAGAACGACAACGCGACCGGATCTTTCTCGGAAAGCGCAGTGACTTTATCGAATTGCGCCTTCGCCCCTTCCAGATCACCCTGGTAAAAAAGCTGCTGGCCTTGTTGGATCATGGCAGCAATGCGTTGCGAATCCCCCGCGGGCTCCACCGCGGCGGGCTCCTTCATTTTAGAAAAATAATCCCGCCCCAATGTAGCCGCTGCCAGACCCAGTGCACCCAGGAACACCAACGCCGCTACCCAACGCAGGCGCGCAGCGCGCGGTGCGCCGTCTGAGCCGCTGGCGGGAAACGCCGATGCTTCGGCAGCCTTGGCCGAGGTTTCGTGTACGGCAACTTGGTGCACCAATCCGGGCAACGCTCCGGGAGGCAACGCGTTGATTGGACGCGTGGGCATTTCGTCTTCCGGCACCGCAAAGGGGCGCGTGGGCAACTCGTCTTCACTCAGGTTTGGGGGCGCCGAGGGTGCACTCGCGGTTTCTTCCCCGGCGGCCAGCGTTGCCGCCAGGCCGAACGCCGCACCCTTTGCCTCGGGCACAGGACTTGGGCGCGAGGCGCCGGCGGCATTGGGGCTGATGCCCATCAGAGTGCGTGGCGCAAAATTACTCGGCGAGCCCGTTGGCGTCAGATCGGGGGGCACCGACTGACGGCCCTGCGCGGCGGCAAAGAACGGCTCCAACTCCGCGATGGACTCGAGCGGGCGGTAAGCTTGATTATCGCGCGAGAGCAAGTCGTTGCTCTGCACTTGGCCATTGGCAATCGCTCGCTGCAGTTCGGAGATAGCCAAGAACCGTAGCTCGCTGCCATCGGCCTTGCGCACAATCCAACGCTCAGAGGTAGATGCTTGCCCCTGCGCCGGCTGCACCCGAAATTGCAAGCCACAGCTGGTGCATTTGACCATGGTGCCACGGTCGGACACCAACGCATCGTCCAGCTCGTATTCGGTTTGACAGCGGGAGCAGCGAACGTCCATTTCGACCCGAACCGGCAGAGGGCACGCTACCATGGCTTAGCGCGCAAACAGCAATTTTGCCGCTCATTACTGAGCTATTACTGAGCGAATGCGCAAGCTACTTCACGACGCGCAGGTACGACGGCCGGGGATTCTTCGGGGAGGTAGCCTCTTCGGGCTTACTTTCCCCGCTTTCCACTGGATCTGCCGCTGAGTTCGGCGCTGGAACTGGCGCTGGCACGGCTGACGCACCGGGCTGTGCTTCGCTGGCATGTGCTTCACTGGGCTGTGCCTCACCCGCACCACCGGCCACGGCTCGTAACCCCCGCTTCCCATTTTGCTTGCTCGGTTTGCCTTTATCGCGCAGGGCGGAGCCTGCCGAGCCCGCTGTAGCCGCGGCCGGTCGATCACCCGGTGCCAGTGCCGGACCTTGTGGTGGGGGACTTTGCTGAACCACCACTTCGGGCGGCACGTCGTCGGGCCACACCATGCCGCGCCCATTTTCCGCCACCAAAGCGAACACGGAGGGCCAGGGCAAAAAGCACAAATGGGGCGAGCGATTGAAACTCAGCGTGCAGGTGACGCCACGCTCAGTGAGCTGCAAATCCCGAATGGGCACCGCCAGATTGAGCCCAATTTGCAACACCAACTGAGGCTGCTTCTTGAACCAGTTGGGCACTAGAACTTCTTCGCCACGCGGATCCAAATGAATGTAGACGCTGGAATGCTCAAGCAGCGCGGTGAGCACTTCATTCTTCGGGGGGAGGCGCGCCGTTTCCACAGAACAACTCAAATAGCGCCGAGTTTGCAGCCACGCAATCCCTTACAGCGCCGGAAGCATGGCGGTGCTAACGTCACTGCTCGCCGTGAGCGCTGAATCCATCTTGATTGTGGAGGATGAGCCTGCGATCGCAGAATCGCTTGCCTATGCCTTGGAGCGCGAAGGCTTCAGCACCCGCACCGCACATGATTTCAGCACTGCCTGGAGTGAGCGCGGCGGCAGCCAATTGATGGTGTTGGATCTCATGCTGCCCGACGGCAATGGGGTCGACCTGCTGAGTCAACTGCGCGCCGAGGGCAATCGCACGCCGGTGATCGTGCTGAGCAGCCGCGACGGAGAATCCGATCGGGTGGGCGCCCTGGAAGCGGGGGCCGACGATTATGTGACCAAGCCGTTTTCCCCGCGTGAGGTAGTTGCGCGAATTCGAGCGGTGCTCAGGCGCGTGGTGAACCACGATCCGGCGCCCACCTTGCCCATCTTGCTCAATGCCAAAAGCCGTAAAGCGACGGTGCTCGGTGTGGTCATTGAGTTGACCCGCGTGGAATTCGATCTGCTCGGAGCGTTATTGTCCGCGCACGGCCAGGTGCGCACGCGGGCCGAGCTGATTGAGAGCTTGTGGGGCGACGGATTTCGCATCACCGATCGCACCATCGATTCACACATCAAAGCCCTGCGCAAAAAAGTCGCCGAAGCGGGCGGCGACCCCAATTGGATCGAAACTGTGCGCGGCGTGGGCTATCGAGCAGAAATCACAACGACATGACGCGCTTGGTGGTGGTGGCCGCAGCATGCGTCGGCCTGATCTTGTTCGTAGCGTTCATTGCTTCGCGCCTGCTGCAAAGCCGAACGCGCGGCTTGTCCATTCGGCTGCAAGTCTTCTTAGCGCTGGCGGCAATTGTCGGGGCGTTCGCATTCGGCTTGGGGCTACTGGTCATCGACCGCATTGAGGCCCGCGCCTCGCGCGTGGCGCTTGAATCCGCCACCGGTGAATCACAGCTCGCCGCACACATGATCGCAAATGATATTCAGCTGCAAAAAATGACTTTGACCCAGGTGGCCAAACAGCTTGCTGCGGGTGAAGGACAGCAGGCCTCGTTTCGACTGGAATTGCGGGACGAGAAGGGCACGTTGCTCTTCCCCCAAGAACGCGTCAGCGACGAAAGCCATTTGCAATGGGTGTGGGTGGACACACCGATTAACATTTCAGGGCAACAGATCGGCAGCGTGCGCGCCTTGAAAGAGACGGTACAGATCCAGCGACTGCTGGCCGATTTCGCGCCCACCGTATTAGTGATCAGTCTGATTTTGGGAGCAGCAGCCGCATTGGCGGCCGCATGGATTGGCCGTGCGATTGCTGCTCCCATTGAGCAACTCACGAGCTACGGCGAGCGCGTGAGCCGCGGGTTAACGGATGCGGCTCCGCTGCCATTCGCCGGGGGACGCGAAGTTTCGCGCCTGTCGCAAGCAATCGACTCCATGCGCCGTCAACTCCAAGGCCGCCCTTTTGTTGAAATGTTCGCGGCGGATTTGTCCCACGAATTGAAGAACCCGGTGGCGGCGATCCGCGCCAGCGCTGAAACGTTGCACGATGGAGCGCTGCAGGAGCCGGAACGCGCCCGCCATTTCGTAAGCCGAATTCGCGAAGCCACGGAACGCATCGAACGGCTGCTCAGCGAATTGCTCAGTCTTGCAAAAATAGAAGCACGGGGCGCCACCAAACTCGAAAAACTGAATCTGACTCAGATCGCTCAAAGCGCCGTGAACTCAAGCAGGGATCCCGCGCGCGTCGTAGTCACAGAGGGCAGCCCAGCGCTGGTGCATGCGGACGCCGGCTGGCTCACACGCGCCCTGTGCAATTTGCTCGACAATGCGCTGCTGCACTCGGATCCGGGAACTCAAGTCGAGCTGCGCATCGATCAGACCGACGCCCATGCCAGCGTGCACATCAAAAACCAAGGACATGTCGCACCCCAGGTACGCCAGAAGATCTTCAGCCGTTTCGTCACCACGCGCGCCCATCAAGGGGGCACTGGGCTGGGCCTTGCCATCGTGCGGGCAGTGGCGGAAGCGCACGGCGGCAGTGTGGAATTGGTCGCGTCAGGGCCACCAGTGGTGGAATTTCGGCTCAACTTAGTGACGGCCACAAAAACATAAATATTAGTAATAATCACTAGTTAGAACCCAGGCTGCCGCCCCTGCCGCCAATTCCTCGAAAGCTCCACAGAGAAACCCCGGGATCTGGCGCACATTGCTAGCAGCTCCCCGCGAGCGGGCGCCGCGTTTGACGTCCAACCCGCTCGCTGCCAGATCCAGCGCACCAAGGAACCCGTGACTGCCCTGTCGCACCAAATTCCCCGACATGTGGCCATCATTATGGATGGCAATGGGCGCTGGGCCCAAGCGCGTGGCCTCTCACGCAGTGAAGGCCATGCCGAAGGAGCGCGAGCCGTGCGCGAAGCGGTGCGCAGTTGTCGCGCGCACAAGGTCGACTACCTGACGCTTTACGCTTTTAGTGTGGCCAACTGGGGGCGACCTAAGCCGGAAGTGCAGGCGCTGATGCGCCTTCTGATCGATTTCACCAATCGCGAAAAGCAAGAGCTGCTCGATCAGGACATTCGCCTGAATGTGATCGGCGATCTGGACGAATTGCCCGCCGAAACGCGCCACGCCGTGCAAGATGCCATGGCGTACACCGCGCATTGCGAGAGCATGACTCTGTCACTCGCGCTTTCCTACGGAGGGCGTCACGATGTCATTGGTGCGGTGCGAGCGCTTGCGGTGCGAGCGCGGGCGGGCTTGCTACTACCCGAAGAGATCGACGAGGAAAGTCTGCGTCAACAGATGAGCACGCGCGATCTGCCGGATGTGGATCTGTTGATTCGCACGGGGGGCGAGGCGCGCATGAGCGATTTCTTGTTGTTCGAAAGCGCCTACGCTGAGCTGCTGTTCGTGCCGCAGATGTGGCCTGATTTCAAAGAGCAGCATTTGCTCGAAGCGCTGAGTTACTACGCCACTCGCCAAAGACGTTTTGGTCTGACCGGGGCGCAACGCGAGGCCAGCTCACACCGCACTTTCGATCCGCTCGACGCCACCGAGCCGCGCACCCCCGCCGACGGCGCCGAGTAAACTCTTCTCCCCCACGCGCCCGTAGCTCAGCTGGATAGAGCAGTGGGTTTCTAACCCACCGGTCGAAGGTTCGATTCCTTCCGGGCGTACTTTGACTTCAGATAGTTACATCATTCCGTGTGGAAGAAGCGCCGACGGGGCCTCCTGGATGGCCCCTCGACTTGAAAGAGGCGGCTCAGCTCGCCCGCTTTAGAGTGATATCTCTGGGTGGTGGCATGAGCTCTGCGCGCACGAGGCCCAACGTCGCGAGGGGCACCCAAGGCTCCATGGGGCGCTCTTCTCGCTCCCAGCGGGAGACGCTCTCTGCCGTTGTGCCGAGACGCTGAGCAAAGCCGACCTGAGTTAAATCAAGGGCCTTGCGCGCAAGACGCAGCATGTCGCCGGTCACCGAGGGCGCTTCAGTGAACACCACAACTGCCGCGCGCAGCTCCGCCTTCTGCAACACCTCCGCCGACACCGCAAATTCCCCACACCGCCTGCACACAGGGCGAACCACTGAGCGATCTATCACCGCATGATTCCCGATCTTCGTGATGATCTCCACGTTCTGGCGTTCAAACTCAGTTCCCTTGCATTCATGACAGCGCATGGCTCACTATGAGCGTGGCTCATACTTGACACCACGTCAAGTTCGGCAAGATATCAAATGGGCGCCTCACCCCTCGTAATCGGACGCGCCGTTGCCCCAGTTGCGTGGAAAAATCCAACCCGGGAGAGGGGCTAGGGCCAGAGGGGCTAGGGGGAGAGGGCTACTGGGCTATTCCACGAACGGGCCGCAGAAGTGATCTGAGTTGTAGCAAGTGTATTGATCCGGCTGGGGGCAGTCTTGTGGATGCATGCACGCGCACTGCGACACGCGAACACAGGGGCCGTAACAATTGTCCACCACCTCGGGCACAGTCAGAAACTCGCAGCTGGGCGGCGCGATGCGGCAGAGCACGTTCGCGGGATTGCAATTCTTCGTCCCGTATTGAGGACCAGCGTCGACGTCGGGTGCCCCCCCGCCGCTCTGTCCGCCGGTTGGCGAATCGCCGGCAGCGCCAGCGCTATTTGAGCCACCGATCGCCGTATTTCCGCCAGCGCTGTGAGCGCCGGCGTTGTTCGAGCCACCCGCCGAAACACTCGAGCCACCCTGGGCCGAGCTTCCGCCGTTCGATCCCGTCGCGCCGCCTCCGACCGAGGAGCCCCCGGTTGCGCTTCCGCCGTGATTCACTGGGATAGACCCAGTTGAACCCCCGCCCGAGCTCCCTGAGGCACCTGAAGATGAAGAACTCGATGCGCACGCGCAGGCCAGAGCTGCACAAAGGATAAGCGCGGCGCAGATCTCTGAGTTCACGCTGCCATTCCTAGCCCATTGCGTCGCGCAAAGCACCCCGGATTGCAACGGTTGTGCGCCTCGCGTTTCCCGGTGACACTGCGCGAGCTACCGCCCTTCAAGGAATCAATGGCCGAATACCAACTTTATTGCCTTGCACAATCTGGCAACGCTTATCGCGCAGCGCTCATGCTCAATCTAATTGGTGCGAATTGGGAGCCCATCTGGGTCGATTTCTTCGGCAAAGGGGTGCAGCGCACACCCGAATACCGCGCCACAGTCAACGAAATGGGAGAGGTTCCAGTTCTGATACACGGAGAGAAGAAGCTTTCTCAATCGGGCGTGATCCTGAATTATCTGGCGAGAAGATCCGGTAAATTCCTACCCACTGGTGAGGATGAGGAATTGGAAGTCTTGCGCTGGTTGCTGTTCGACAATCAAAAGGTCAACGGCTACCTAGGGCCATTTCGTTTCCTGCGTTATCTGTCGAAGGCGCCTGCTGACCCCGCTGTGCTGGCCTTCCTCAAGGGGCGGATCGACAACACTCTGAGCATTGTGAATAAACGCTTGGGCACGCAGCCGTTCATCGTTGGCAATTACCCCACGATTGCGGATCTGTCTTTGGTTGGCTACCTGTACTACCCACCCGAAGAATTCGGGTTCGACATTCGCGCAGAACATCCACACATTGCATCGTGGCTTGATCGCATCAAAGGCCTGCCGGGGTGGAAGCATCCCTATGAATTGATGCCTGGGTATCCGCTCTAAATTGTTTTTGGTCGCAATCATGGCCCAGTTCCATCGGGTTCGTATTTGGCCGTTGCCGGCTTGGCTCGATTGGCAGCGCTTGTTAGGGCCGGGCAGCTGGAACCAGCGCGAGCTTGCCAGTGGCGGCTTGGAACTGGAAGCCAATCTCGATCGCGCGCAGGCAGCGGATTTGGAGGCGAGGCTTCACGGCGTGGGGCTTGGGGGCCAGAAATTGCACTTGGAGATCACGCCCAAGCTGCACCGAAGCGACGTGCGCAAGGCTCGCTTGGAGGAAGCGCGCCGTTACCGCCAGGGAAGCGTAGGATTCAGTAAATCGGGCGTTGTGCTCGACGACGAAACACGCCGCTTCCTCACGCCGCAGGCGTTGGCATTGCAGCTGGGCGAAAAGGCGAAGGAGCTGCGCGTGATCGACGCCTGCTGCGGGGCGGGTGGCAATGCCATCGGGTTCGCGCGCGCCGGGTGCACAGTGACTGCAATTGAGATCGATGGACGGCGCCTGCAAGCTGCCCAGCACAATGCGAGCGTTTACGGTGTTGCAAATCGCATCACATTCATCGCAGGCGATGCGACTGAAATCGTGCCGGAATTGCAGGCGGATCTGTTGTTTGTCGATCCGCCTTGGGGAGAGCGCTACAACACGGTGCGCATGACTCTGGAGGAGCTGCCCCCCCTATCCACGTTGGTGCAACGCTCCACTCATATCGCCCAATTGTGGGCTAAAGTGCCGCCGTCTTTCGACCCTGCGACGGTGCCCGACTGCGCGGCCCAGGCGTATTTCGGCGTCGGTGCTGGCGACGATCGCCGCGTGAAATTTCTACTGCTGACTCTGAGGCGCCCGTGCTGACCACCGTGAAAGCCGGGCCCTACACCGTGCGCGGCGTGTCTGTGGGTGGGGTGCACACCGCGCTGTGCGTGCCCGAGTTGCGGGTGTTGTTCGATGTGGGGATTGCCGCGCGTTCGTTCGTGGATCTCGACACTATTTTTTTGAGCCACGCGCATGCAGATCACATCGGGGCACTGGTAGCGCTGCTGGGCATTCGCGGTTTGAGCAAGAAGCCGCCACCCAAAGTGTTCTTGCCGGCGGAGGTAGCGAGCGACGTGCAAGAAGCCCTACGCGTCATGACCAAGTTGCAGCGGTATGATCTTTCAATCGAAGCAATCGGCATGAAACCGAAAGAGGAACTTCAGCTGCGCAAAGATTTGTTCGTACGCGCCTTTCGCACCTTCCACCCCGTGCCTTCGCTTGGCTACGCGCTGGTGCGCCGCACGCAGAAGTTGCGCCCGCAATTCCTGAGCTTGAGCAGTCTTGAGATCCAAGAGCGGCGCCGCGCCGGCGAGGACCTGTTCTACGAGGCGGAGTCCATCGATTTGGCTTACGCCACAGATACGCTGGTCAAAGTGTTGGATCAGCATCCCTTCTTGTACAATGCGCGTGTGTTGATCTTGGAATGCTCTTTCTTGAATGAAAAGAAGAGCTTACAAGCAAGCCAGGCAGGCTGTCATATCCACTTGGACGAGCTGTTGGAGCGAGCCGAGCACTTCCAAAATGAAGCGCTGGTGCTCATGCACTTCAGCCAACTCTACTCGCCGCGTGAGGTGCATGAGATCCTAGCGGCGCGTTGCCCACCGCGCCTCA
>DATJEQ010000335.1:0-6933 GCA_035496495.1 Polyangiaceae bacterium | reverse complement strand
CGTCTTTGGTGACAGCCGTGGTCTGACGGGTTCCCAACCCTCAAGTCCCTCCGTCACTTATGGATCTCCCGTCGGCGACCCGGGGCGGACAATTGCGTCAAAATCGCAACAGCTTACGCGCGTTAAGCATAACTGTCGCTTGCTTCTGCACGGCGGGTTCTGAGACAACTGGAGCTTCCGAATTTGAGAGCGCAGGTGAGCACCATGAGTTTGCGACGGAGCGTTCTGTGGGCATTCTTGTGCGCGCTCTTGTGTGCGCCGTTGGCTTGGGCGGCACGAGCCAGCGCGGGGCCCCTCGCCCTGGCTGCAACCGAAACCGCCGCACCCTCAGCTGAAAAGCAGGGAATCTCAAAATCGCCATTGGCGGACAAGGGGGAGACGAAGCCCGGCGAAAAGTCGCCTGACAAAGCGGAGGTTCGCTTTGCGGAGCGGGCGCTCTTTTCCTTCCAGGTGCCCCTGGGCGAGCAATCCGCTCAAGAGCGCGCTCGCGCTGCCAATCAGGCGTTCAAAACCGCTTTCGATCACGCTCCGGAGGGCGACCTACGCGCGGTGGCGCACGGTGAACAGTGGGTGTTGTTCTTCGGGGATGCACCGGTGGCCAGTTTCACCCAGGCAGACGCCGACGCAGCGCATGCGGTTTCACTTGATGCACACGTGAAGGGCATTGTCGCGACTTGTGCCCAAGTGGTGGCCGAGGAGCTCAAGCGCAAGAGCATTGCCAACACCGTGCTGTCTTTTTCCTTGGTCGTGTTCCTTGCGTTCGTCGCGCTGTATTTACTGCGAACAGTGCGCGACGTCGCCAATCGACTGAGCGCCGGCCTTGCGCGCATGCCGGACAGCAAGCTTTCGATTCAGGTTCGCAACATCGAGGTGCTCAGCCCTGGCATGTGGCGCAAGCTGGTCGAGTTGGTTTTGGCCATCGCTCCGTGGGTGGTGCAGGTCGGCATTGGCTACACCTGGCTGTTGGTGGTGCTGTCGCTGTTCGAGGCGACCAAGGGCTACACCGAGCGCCTCACGCTATTTGTACTCTCACCCCTGGTGCAGCTCACCGAGGTATTCGCCTCTACTGTGCCGCTCTTGGTGTTGATGGTGTTCGCGGGCATCGCGCTCTTGGTCGTGACCCGCTTCATCAAGCTGTTCTTCCTGAGTGTTGCACGCGGTGTAACTGTTGTGCGGGGCGTGAGCCCCGATCTGGCGTTGCCGATCAGCGTGGTACTGCGCGTTGGCTTGGTGGTTGCTGCCTTGGTTTTTGCAGCGCCCGTGCTCACCGGCAGTGCCGACAGCTCCTTAGGCCGCACGGGAATGCTGGCGCTGGTGATGATCTGCATCGCCGCCACGCCCGTACTCGCATCGGCTTTGGTCGGCGCATTCGTAATCTTCGGGCGTAAGCTCAAAGTGAATGATTATGTGCAAATTGGCGGGCAACTCGGCCGCATCACCAGTTTGGAATTGCTAGAAATTCAGCTGCAGAGCCCAGAAGGCACGCTGTTGCGGGTTCCGCATTTGAAAACGCTGTGGACGCCCACCGAAGTATTCGGGCCTTGGCCGCAGCTCGTGCTCACGGTCCCCGTTGCAGCAAGCACCCCCGCCTCCACGGCGTGGGAGGCGTTGCACAATGCGGCGCAAGAGTTGGGCAGCAACGTTCAGGTCGCATTGATTTCGGCGGATTCAGAAACACTGCACTTTCGCATTTGCTTCAACTGCCAAGATTGGACTCAACGCTCGCAAGCTCATGCGCACCTGTTGGATCGGCTGGTGCGCGCCAACGTCACTCTGGGGCGGGGCACGCCGTGAACGGCACGTGGCTCTTGGTAGCCCTGTTTGCGTTGGCCTATTTGGGCAGCATTCTGCTCAAGGGGCGCGCCATTCGCGGTTTTGGTCTGCCATCGGGGTCGGAATACCTGGTGATCGGCTTCGTGCTGGGCGCTCATGTCTTTGCAGTGATCGATCGACAATTGGTCGCTCAATTCCAACCCGTGGTGGCAATGGGCATGGGTTGGTTGTCATTTCGGGTCGGCATTTCCTACTTGAGCGTCGGCACACGCGCGATTCGCGTCAGTCGTTTGCTTTTGGGAAATTTGCTGAGCCTGCTGGTGACCGTGGGCGTCGCAGCGGTTGTCTTTTTCGTGGGCAGGGCATTTTCGTTCTCGGTCAATGATCTTGGCTTCTTGGCTTTAGGCGTCGGCTTGATCGCGGCGGACAATACGCGGCACTCGGTGCGCTGGGTGGCCGAGCAATGCGGCGCCAGCGGACCAACGACCGAATTGGTGGGCGATCTGGCTCGGTGCAGCGCGCTACTGCCGATTCTGGGAGCCACGTTGTTGTTCGCCGTCGTACCGAGCGATCATGTCGCGGGGTTGCCCTTCGCGCTGCGCGTGGGTTTTCCACTGTTGTTGGGCATCGCGCTGGGCGGCGTGTTGTTGCTGCTGTTGGGGCGCGAACTGCGCAAGAACGAAAGTTGGGGTCTCCTGTTGGGCACTTGTTTAATGGCGGCGGGCGCTTGTTTACAACTCGGGCTGTCATCGATCGCATCGCTGTTTATTCTGGGCTTGGTGCTGTCATTCTCGAAACACCGCTGGGATCTGAAAGCGATGATCGCCCCCACCGAGCAACCGGTGCTCTTGCCCATGTTGCTCCTCGCCGGAGCGTCTGTGAATGTGCAGTTGCCTTCCGCGGTGCTGCTGTTGCTTCTGGTCGCAGTGGTCGCCAAGCTGGCGTTACGCGTGCTGTTCGGCGCCCTGATCGTCCGGCGATTTGTAGCGAACCGCGCCGTTGCGCTGTGCATCGGTATCAGTCAAATGTCGTGCGGAGTGGTCAGTGTGATCATTTCCACCGGCATTGCCGCTCGCAGCAACAGCGCATTGGGTAATGCCCTGCTCTTGTACACCGCAGCCTGCATGCTACTCGGTGAAGCCATTGGCCCTGCCAAGTTGCGCCAAGTGCTCGACGAAGTCGATGAGATCTCGGGCAACGACAGCGCAGATCATAGCGAATCTTTGGCCCCGGAAAGTGAAATGCTCAAGTTGAGGCCTGGGCCATGAGCAGCGCCGTTGGGACCAGCAAGACGCTGTCGACGCGCCTGATCCAACTGGGCGCGCTCTTGTGCATTGCCCTTTTGATCCACGTCGTCACTCGCATCGTTCCACAGCTGCCCGGCGGCAGCACTAGCACTGTGCTCGCGCTGGGCTTTCTGCTTCTAGCGGGCACATTGATGAGTGAGGTGTTGGAAACGGTGGGCTTGCCTCACCTCACCGGCTACATCTTGGCGGGCATGATCGGCGGGCCCTACATCGGACACTGGGTCGACCATCAAGCCGTCAAGCAGCTTGCTCCCGCCAGTACCTTGGCTTTGTGCCTGATTGCGCTGGGGGGTGGTGCCGAACTCAAGATGGCAATGTTGATCCAGGTCGCGCGCAGCCTCGCGTGGGCTACCTTGTTGCAAAGCTCGCTGGTGTGGGTGATTGCATCGCTGGCCTTCCTGGCTTTGTCGCATTTCATGCCCTTCACCGCCGAATTCTCCATGATTCAACTGTGCGGCGTCGCCTTCCTTTGGGGCGTGATCGCCATCACCCGAAGCCCTTCCGCTGCGCTGGGTATTCTTGCGCAAACCCGGGCGAAAGGTCCGCTCGCGACGTTCTCGCTCGCGTTCGTGATGTTGTCGGACGTGGTCGTTGTCACCCTACTGGCGATCGCTCTGGTGATCGCACGCCCCTTGGTCGTCGGTGAAGGCGGTATTTCTTTGAGTGACCTGAGCGTACTGGGGCACGAGTTGCTTGGCAGCGTCGCCGTGGGCACCACGTTGGGTTTGATTCTTGCGATCTATCTCAGGTTGATCCGGCGTCAGTTCTTGTTGGTGCTCTTGGCGATTGGCTTCAGCCTGACCGAGGCGCTGCACTACATTCAAGTTGAACCGCTGCTGACCTTCCTCACCGCCGGGTTCGTGGTGCAGAACGCCACCAAGCAAGGCGACTCGCTGCTCCATGAGGTGGATAACATCAGTGGCACGGTATTCGTGGTGTTCTTTGCCACCGCTGGGGCGGATTTGGACTTGCCCCTACTGCGCACGCTTTGGCCCATCGCGCTGACCCTGTGCGGAGTGCGAGCGGCGGCAACGGTTCTCTCGGCAAAAATCGCGAGCCGCGTGGCGGACGACGTCCCAGTAGTCAAACGCTTCGGGTTTGCGCCACTGATTTCCCAGGCTGGCTTCGCACTGGGCATTGGTGCGGTCATCGCGCGCACCATCCCGCAACTCGGGGGCGCGTTTCAATCCATGATCATCGCCTGCGTCGCCATCAACGAATTGATCGGCCCGATCACGCTCAAGTACGCCTTCGACAAAAGCGGCGAATCCGACCGCGGCGCCGATCAAACCTGGGCGGAATTGCCTTCCAACCACGCCGCCTAGGGGCAGCGGCATGGCGCGTCCAAACCCCTGGCAGACCCCCGCAAGAGGCCTTAGGCTAGGGAAATGAGCGTCGCTGCGGCTGCCAACAACCCCCTGTTGAACTTGGGTTTCGCCATCCCGTTTGATCGCATTGCGCCTGAGCATATTGAGCCAGCGATCCAGGAGTTATTGGAGCAGGCGGAAGCCGCTTTGGTGCGCATTGAAACCAGCAATGAAGCGCCCAGCTACGCCAACTCATTGGGGGCATTGGAAGCGGCGACTGAGCGACTCGAGCGGGCGATTGGCGTCGTCGGGCATTTGGAATCTGTAGCCACCACCCCCGATTTACGTGCCGCGTACAACGCGGTGCAGCCGGAAGTCAGTGCCTTCTACGCGCGCATCCCCTTGCGCCCCGTGCTGTGGCAAGCGCTTAAATCTTTTGCGCAAACGGATGAAGCGAAGCAGCTCGACGCGACGCACGCCCGCTTCCTGAAGAAAACGCTCGACGATTTTCGTCGCAATGGAGCGGATCTGGATGAAGCGGGCAAGGCGCGTTTGCAAGCGATCAGCCGCGAATTGGCAGAGCTGACCAACAAGTTCGGCCAAAATGTGGTCGACGCGACAGCGCAATTTGAGTTGCTGATTGAAGACGAAAAGAGCCTCAGCGGACTGCCCGAAAGTGCGATTGCGCTCGCACGCGAAGATGCCGCCCGCAAGGGCAAGAGCGGCTTTCGCTTCACGCTGCAGGCGCCCAGCCTGATCCCACTGCTCACGTATCTCGACGACGGCGCGATTCGGAGAAAGATGTACCACGCGCACAACACACGCGCCACATCCGGTGAATTGTCGAATGTCGAGCTGATGCAGCAGATCATTGCCCTGCGTCGTGAGCAAGCAAAGCTCTTGGGCTACTCCTCGTTCCCGGATTTCGTGCTGGAAGATCGCATGGCCAAAAACTACGAAGCGGCCCGTCGCTTCGTTGATGATTTGACCGCCCGCGCGGAGCCGGCGTTCGCTAGGGAGACAGCGGAGCTGACTCAATTCTTCCGTGAAATGACCGGCGATCCAAAACACGAATTGTTGCCTTCCGATTTGGGCTATGCGGCGGAAAAGCTGCGCAAGCAACGCTATGATTTCGACGAAGAGCAACTGCGCCCGTACTTTGCGTTAGACAAAGTGGTTGAGGGCCTGTTCGAAACGGCGCGGCGGCTGTATGGCGTGAGGATCGAGCGCAACGCTGAGCTGCCTACCTGGCACCCTGAGGTGCAGGTGTTTGATATTTTTGACGAAAGCGGCGCTAAGTTGGCCGCCTTTTATGCGGATTTTCACCCCCGCGACGAAAAGCGCGGCGGCGCTTGGATGAACCATCTGATCACCGGCATGCCAAACGAGCAGGGCTTCACACCTCACTTGGGCCTCATTTGCACCAACGTGAGCCCACCTGCTGCTGGCAAGCCCGCGCTCCTCACTCACGCGGAAGTCACCACGCTATTCCATGAGTTTGGGCATTTGCTGCACCACTGCTTGAGCCGCGTCAACGTGCGCAGCCTCGCAGGCACCAATGTCGCGTGGGATTTCGTCGAGCTGCCTTCGCAAATTATGGAAAATTGGTGTTGGGAACGCGCCGCGCTCGACACCTTTGCGCTGCACTACGAAACCGGTGAGAAGATCCCGCAAGCGCTGTTCGACAAGATGCTCAAGGCGCGAACCTTTCGTGCCGCCAGCGCCACGATGCGGCAACTCGGATTTGCCACTGTCGACCTGGCACTGCATGTCAGCTACCAATCGGAGAGGGATCGCGATCTGCTGGCCTTCGCGCGCGATATTGTACAGCGCTTCGCGCCCGCGCCGCTTCCAAAAGATTATGGGATGATTGCCTCTTTTGGGCACCTGTTCTCAAGCGCGGTCGGTTACGCCTCGGGCTACTATTCCTACAAATGGGCAGAGGTACTCGATGCCGACGCCTTCACTCGCTTTGAAACCGAAGGCGTATTCAATCGGCAAACCGGAGAAGCCTTCCGCCGCACCATCTTGGAGCGCGGCGACAGCGACGATCCGGCCAAGCTGTACCGCGATTTCATGGGTCGCGAGCCGCAGCTGCAAGCATTGCTGCAACGCGCGGGCTTGTCGTAGATTTTTGTCCCTCTCCTAGGTTGAATGGCGTGTCCCTCTGCTTGTCCCTCTCCTGGGTTGAAGGCGGAACAATGCGACTTACGATCCACACCACCGCAATCGGCTTGTCCCTCTCCTGGGTTGAAGGCGTACAATGCGACTTACGATCCACACCACCGCAATCGGAAACGAATACTTGTGATCAACGCAGGTTAGGAAGGCATTGGTTCCTTGCAAACTCAGGTCAAATTGCTCCGAATTTGAGGCGCAAATGCACCTTCGCCTCACGCCGCGAGGCGTTGGCGCTTGTCCCTCTCCTGGGTTGAAGGCGGTACAATGCGACTTACGATCCACACCACCGCAATCGGAAACGAATACTTGTGATCAACGCAGGTTAGGAAGGCATTGGTTCCTTGCAAACTCAGGTCAAATTGCTC
>DATJEQ010000334.1:0-11229 GCA_035496495.1 Polyangiaceae bacterium | reverse complement strand
GCATCGACGGAAACGGGGCCCAGAGTGCTCGTCGTTACTACAAGCAGGGGGACACCTGACACATGCATGGATCCATTCTCGAACGACACTGATCCACCGCGAACGCTGGCCTTGCAAGCCGTTCAAGCTGCGTGGGACATGGGAATCCCAACTTACGTGATTGGCCTGCTTCCACCCGGCGAGACGGATGTACCTTTCTTTCAGGAACTAGCCGTTGCGGGGGCGGGAGGTGATCCTAACGCATTGGCTTACCAGGTCGCTGACATGACGGCCCTGCCAAGTGCGTATGCGGATGTGTTCAGCAAGCTGGCATCGTGCGACTTCACACTCAACGGCACGGTGGCGGCTGATCAGGCTGCGACTGGTTCGGTCACGATAGGTGGGCTACCCATTGCATACGATGCGCAGAACGGCTGGCAACTCGTTGGCGGGAGCACGATTCACTTCACTGGGACAGCGTGCGACGAGGCGAAGACGGGCGTCCTAGATGTTGCGTTTCCGTGTGGCGCGTTCACTTCTACGCAGTAGCTCCCGCTACAAATCCGCTACACGAGCCTCAGTCTCGCCCGAATTCCCCAATGTTGTTCACGCGTTACGCCACGGGGGGCCGGGGTTGAAAATCCACGTGTCGGCGGTTCAATTCCGTCCCTGGACACAGAAAGATGAGCGGGGTTCGGCGCGTGTTCGCTGCGTGCCGGCGGCGGACCGCATCGAAGATTTTACTAATGGACAATCGCACCTCCATGCGAGATGGGTTCACCATGAGGTTTAGAAATCTTCCTTTCTTGTTGGCAGTGTCGTTGTTCAGCGGGGCTTGCCTGAGCGTGGGTGGTGGCGGCGGGGGAGCGGGAGGGAGCGCTGGCTCCAACAGTTCCGGCACCACCGCCATGGCGGGCAGTTCGAGCTCTTCATCGAGTGGCTCAACGGGGGGCAGCGCAGCAAGCAACAGTCCGCAAGAGTGCACCATCTCCCATTGCGATTGCAGCTATTGCGATTTCAATCCGGATTACGCCTGCGTCGATCGCTGCGTCGCGACCTGCGGCAACAACGAAACGGGATACCACTGTGGGGGAAGTTCGGATTGCATCTCCGTGCAATCTGACAGCAACAATTGTGGCGTCTGTGGTCACTTGTGCCGCAGTGGTGAGCTTTGCTCACAGGGGCAATGCGTGAACGGGAGCGCGGGGGGACCCATTGGAGCAACCGGCGGAGGTTCGTCGGTGGGATTGGGTGGCGCACCGGGGGCGGCGGGAAGCAGCTCTATTGGCAATGGAGGCACGGTTGGTTCAGCGGGCGGTGCGAGCGCTGCGGGTGGAACGGTGGGCGGCACATTGACGGACCCGTGCGCCGAAACCACCGGTGAGTTCCCAACCGGTGGCGGCTATTACTGTGGCGCGAATCTGCCGTTGTCGATCTGCACCAGTCCCGATCCCGCGACGGGAAATATCACGTGTCAAACACCGCCCACCGATCGCCTGTATCTGTGCTCGAACAGCGCGACGGTTGGCTACGTCACCTGCGCGGATGGCTGCCACGCTTCGGAAGCTGGAGTGCCGGACTACTGCCTCGACGCAGATCCCTGCGCCAGTTCATCACTGAATGGCGACATTTGCGGTTCCAGTCTGACGCCGCTGGCCGACCCCAATACCCTCTACACCTGCCAAGATCAGGTGACGGTTGCCACTGCAGCGTGCAGCGCGGGTTGTATCCCCGCTCCCGTTGGGCAAGCGGATCAATGCGCCCTTGAACACGGTCTGCCGTAACTAGCTGCGCGCTGGTGGTCGCACCGTGGCGCGCTGATCTTGATTGATGGCTCCCGGCCAAACGATGCCCGGCGCGGGAAAGCTGGGCTTGGCGAAGAGGAACCCTTGGCCGTATTGGGCGCCGCAGTCGCTGACGGCACTGAACTCATCCGCGGTTTCGATCCCCTCAGCCACGACCGCTGCGCCCATTTCCTTGCACAGGTGCACCACCACCGACACCAGCTTTTGTTGGCGAGGTTTGCGGTCGATGTCCTGAATCAATTTCCGATCCAATTTCACGACGTGTGGCTCTAGGTCGGCGATCAACTTCAGGTTGGAATAGCCCGCACCCAAATCGTCGACCACCAAGTGCACCCCGGGCCGGCTGCAGACTTCGCGCAGCACACTGATGCACAAATCGAAATGGGTGAGCGGCGCCGATTCGGTGATTTCCAAAAAAATTTGTTCGTCGTGCGAGAAGATGGGGTCGTCGGGGCGCACGAGCCAGCCTTCGACTAGTTCGTTGGGATGCAAATTGAGAAACAGTGGCTTCCCCGCGCACAGCGGAACGGCGATTTCACGGATCATGCGACCCAGCCGGCCAGTGGAACGGGCGGCTGCCGCGTGATCGAAGAGGGCGCTAGGGCAAAACTGCGGTGAGGTGCCGCGCAGCAACGCCTCGTAGGCGAACACCTTGCCCCCGTCCATATTCACAATGGGCTGAAAGACGGTCGACAGCGATTCGATGGAGGCGACTGAACCAAAGAAATTCGCCTCATTGACGGCCAAGAAGCCGCGCGAGCTGGGAGACGCGCCCAATCTGTTGGAGATCGGGGGATGATCGACTTCGGTGTACAAGGAAGAATCCGCTGGGTGACTTAGCAGGCGCGGAAAACGCGGGAAAAGAACAGGCTAAGAAATTACAACAATGACTACTGGGTCGTCAGCTTACCCGCTTAACGAGGTTAATAGCTCAAACGGCCAAAGTCTGCATTGCTGCGTTCCCATGTCCAGAAGAGCGGCGCTTGATTTAGTTTCCGATCTGTACGGGTTTGGAAACAGATTCGACACAGACCGAAGGGCGGCCTGCGCACAGCTCCGTACCCGCGCTCGTATGGGCTTTGGCGCCCGCCTGCAGACTTAGGATCGCGGCGCGCGCTCTCTGGGCAAGATGGAGAAGGCGATGGCGATGTTGAGTAGCTCGCGGCACGCCTCAACGTCGTGTGGGCCGTCGACCACGCCGAAAACCTGATCGTGCTCCAACGCCTTCTGTGCATCGTCTCCTTGAGCCACTACAATACAAAGTGTTCGCGGGTTCTGTTCTTTGGCGAGCGCGATCCACTGAGACCATGAACCGAAGCGATCCGTTTTACCGCACACCAGTATGTCGACCTGGCCTTCCAGCAAATGTTGCATTCCCTCCGCCATGGATTGAACCTTGGTCAACGGGAATGGGCGATCGTCGATGATCTCACGCAGCGTGCGCTCCAGTTCGCCGCTGGCATCAACGAGCA
This sequence comes from Polyangiaceae bacterium, assembly GCA_035496495.1. GTDB lineage: Bacteria > Myxococcota_A > Polyangia > Polyangiales > Polyangiaceae > SZUA-265. The sequence continues at coordinate 7,973 of DATJEQ010000334.1, read as the reverse complement.
GAATCCTTCCTTGCATGGTTTCCTTGAACTGTCCCAAATCAGTACAGTGGGCCGACTGAGTGGACACTCAGTGAGTGACGTCTTGTTCACGAATTCTGCGCAAAAAGACCGAGTGCTTGCCAACTTTGGGGTGGTTTACGCGCCACCGGGCGGCCCGGAACGTGGTGGGCAGCTTCTTGTCAGGAAAAGGATGACAAGTCTTGTCGGGAAAAGGATGACAGGATTCGAAGAAGTCAGCGTTTGACGGGGCAACTCAAGTAAAGAATTCTGTGCGTTGAGCTTGTCGATTGCGGTTTTGGAGGGCGCTCGAGTGTGCTGAACGTGCTGGTTGCGGATGACCACGAACTACTTCGTCGTGGCATACAGCGCGTGCTCGAAGCTGCCTTCAGCGGCGTGCACGTGTTCGAAGTGGGGGATTCCAACGAGCTGCTCGCGCGACTCAATGAGCGCCCGTGGGATCTGATCCTGCTGGATATCATGATGCCCGGGGTGGGCGTGCAAGAGGCGTTGGCCGGCATTCGCACGAATTACCCCGCGATCCCGGTGTTGATTTTCACGGGGCTCACGGAGATTGAGCACGTCATCATGGTGCTCGACGCGGGCGCCAACGGCTTGATTCACAAGAATCGCGCAAGCAGCGATTTGGTGGAAGCAGTTAAAGTGGTGCTCAGCGGGGGGATCTTTCTGCACCCGGAGACGGCGGCCGCACTCGAAGCGAACCGTGCGGCCTCAGAAGGGTTGCCGCACCACAAGCTGTCAGTGCGTGAGATGGAGATCTTTCGATTGATCGCCCTAGGTCGCCCCATCAAAGACATCGCCAAGGAGTTGGACCTCAGCGAAAAGACGGTGACGACCTATTTGGCTCGTATTCGCATCAAAACTGGACTTTCCACCTACGTCGACATGGCGCGTTACGCCTTGCAGCACAAGTTGGTGGTGTAAAAAAAGATCACGGCACGTCGGGCAGTGAGTCTAAGAACTTCGCCATCGCATCCGGGGTGTAGGGCATGTGTGCAGGATAATGACCGCCTGTGGTCATCAAACACCACACCACCGGATAGGCCGCTGGGCAGCCCGTGTATTTCAAGCATGCCGGGAACTGAGCGTCCCACATTGCAGTGTCTGTGCCGGTGCAGCCATTGCGCATCAGAATCTCGTCGCGCGCTTGGCCCGAGCCGCCGTCAGCCCCAAGCTCTATCGCCTTGGCGTCCGTTGGCATCAGATCGATCGGATTCTCAGTGTCGCCCTGCGTTCCAATCATCAGCGCCGCAACGGGCATGTTGGTTCCCGCGGGGCGGTTGTGACGCAGGCCACCGGCTTCGGTGGCGATGCCGCGCACGACTCCCGCGCGTGCCCAACCCAACAACAACGCTTCCCACGCGCCGCTGCTGTAGCCGCTGACGCTGATTTGCTTGGGGTTGACGCAGTAATTGGCTTCCACTTCGGCGAGCACCGCGTCGAAGTAGGGCACATCGGGGCTGTCGGTAGCGCCGTCTGCGAAACATGAACCGGGATTGGTTGCCGAGGTTGCGCCCTGTGTGGGGACGTAACTCGGTGAGATGAGGATCACGTCGTCGTGTGCTGAGGGAAGGTAGCCGCCTTCGCTGCCCACCGTTGCCGGCCCGCCGCAACCCGGGCCACCAAACTGAACGCGGTACGCGGTCATGGGATCGTAGTTCACCGGCAGCTTCACGTAGTAGTTGCGCATGGTGAACGAATACGGCGCGTCGCTTGCGACCAGCGGGTGCGCGTCGATGTAAGTTTGCGAAACACCCGTGACGGCGATGTCGTGCTTCACGAACGCCGCCTCGGTATCCATCGCAGGAGGCTGCTTCGTGCATCCGGCGCTCATGTTCGCAGTGCTCATGCCGCCACCGCCCCCAGTGCCACCCATGGGAGCCGCGCCGCCCGTTCCGCCCATATCGCCACCCGTTCCGCCCACCGCCGGGGTGCCACCCATCGGCGCACCTCCCGTGCCGCCCACTGCGGTGTTGCCGCCCATCGTGGTATTGCCGCCCACTGCCGGAGTGCCGCCGCTGCCGGCCACCGCAGTGCTGCCCCCCATGCCGGTCGCCATTCCGCCGACGTTGGTCGTCGTGCCGCCGGTCGTGGTGGTCGAGCCACCCGTCGCCGACGTTCCACCCATGCTCATCGTGGTCCCTCCGGTGGTGTCTTTGGTTGAGCTTGAACAAGCTCCCAAGACGAGGGTGGCAACGGCTAGACCAAGTACGGGTTTTGAATGCTTCATAGGGGCCTCACGGGGTCGAAAATCTAACGAAATTAGCGAAATGCGTAGACCAAACCGGGGCCTCTGTCTACCTCCACAGCAGGCGTTTTCAGCTCAATTCCGCCCCGGATAAACACCCAAAATCTATATGTTCAAGACAGTGGACCTTGATCGCAGAACGCGCCGAGGAGCCGTCTTTTGGGGGCTTTTGGCCCGTGACGCATTGTGACGAGCCTTCAGCTGTGTGATTCTTCTGCCGGTGACAACGTCGGGCGCGCTGCGCGCGTTGGTGGGGCTGGGCGTCACGCTGTGGGTGGCGGGGGCGCTCATGGCCGCGATTTCCGCCAGCTCGCTGGTGGGCACCGAGGTTTCGAGCGAGCTGGCAGCGACTGCGGAGGTCGCTTTGACGCGGGGGATCTGGCTTGAGCTGATGCTTCTGTGTGGTTTGTTGACGGTGCTCCTGGTGGTGGGGGCGCTGGCGGCATGGATCTTTCGCACCACGGTTGCGGCTCGACTGCGCGAGTTCCCTGAATTGGGTTCACGCCGCGTGAGTGAGGGAATGCGGGAGGCGAAGCTGCGCATTGAATCCTGCTTGGCTTCCGATCCGCAGGATATTGTTTCCGCTTTGAATGAGCTGTTGCGCGGCGCGGTGGCCATTGCCGCCAGCGACATCCATCTGTCACCAACGCCGGCGGGGTTGAAATTGACGTATCGCGTCGACGGCACGCTGCACGAATTGATGAGCATCAGTCCGGCTCTAGGCACGCGGCTGGTGAGCAGAGCGAAAGTATTGGGTAAGCTCGACACGCACATCCACGGTGTGCCGCAAGACGGACATCTGGTGGTGCAGATCGAAGGCGCGCGAGTCGATGCCCGGGTTTCCACTCTGCCCACCGACACGGGTGAGCGCATGGTGATGCGCTTGGTGCGCGGCGGTAGGAAGATCCCCGAAATCGAAGCATTGGGGTTCGAGCCGAGGTTGCTCCACAGTTTGCGTGAGCTGCTCAGTAGTCCGCAGGGCTTGTTGTTCGTCACTGGCCCCGTGGGCAGCGGCAAGACCACGACGTTGTATGCTGCGCTTCAGCACATTGTGAAGACTCGCGGGCGCACCACCACCATTGTCACGCTGGAAGATCCGATCGAACTCGAGTTGCCCTTCGCGACGCAAACTCAAATGCACCCGCGAGCCGGCATGACGTTCGCTGCCACGCTGCGCAGCGTGCTGCGTCAAGATCCGAATGTGCTGATGGTTGGCGAAATCCGCGACCGGGAAACGGCCGACATTGCGACGCAAGCGGGGCTCACCGGGCACCTGATCCTGACCACGGTACACGCCGACAATGCCGCAGGGCCCTTTGCGCGCTTGATGGAGTTAGGGGCGGAGCCCTTCGTGCTTGCAAGTGCCTGCGTTGGATCATTATCGCAGCGGCTCGTGCGCTCGCTGTGCAGCTGCCGCAGAGAGGCGCCGCCTTCGGAAGAAGTGATTGCTCGTTTGGGAAAGCAGGGGGCCGTGTTGCCCCACATTCCATATTACGAACCCGTGGGTTGTCCGGTGTGCGATCACGAGGGGTTCATTGGGCGTCTGCCGATAGCAGAATTGCTGGTGATCACGCCCGAGTTGAGGACTGCAATTCACAATCGAAAGCCGGGCAGCGAGCTGTACGCGCTGGCGGCGAAAGCGGGTGCCATGACGCTTCTGGACGCTGGCTTAGAGCGCGCCAAGCGTGGTGAAACGTCGCTCAGTGAAGTGGTGAGGGTGGCAGGTTGATCATGGTTGGCTTCACGGAACCCACTCGCAAGAGTCTCGCGCTGGCGCGCCTGGGGCGTCGCGTGGCTGAATGGGCAGAAAAGTTCTTCATTTGGGGACAATGGATGTGGGGACTGCTGTTCCTGGCGCTTGGCGCCCGCTTCGCGTTGATTGCACTGGAGCGCTACGGTCAACAGTCGCCTGAGAGCATCGCTGGAGCCGAAAAGAAGTCGGCCGTCCCCAGTAGTGTTCACAGCACGTTGCGGCAGATCGCCAAATCGCTGCCGAAACCCTCGGAGGATCTGAAGCCCACAGCAAAAGGCGGCGACGTGATCACCGCCACGCTCAGCGCAAACCTTCAGCCGTCCAGGAGCGAGGTGTTGGTCGACGGCGAGAGCCTAGGAAACACCCCATTCGCCGGTGACTTCTCGTGCAGGCTCGGCGACCCCGTAAAAATAGAAATCATCGCCCCCTCCGGCGCCACCAAACAATTCACGCGTCCCTGCAGCAAAGGCATGATCACCCTGCGCGACGGCAGTGAGTAGGCGTTTGGGTTCCCCTGCACGGCGAGCTGAATGCGCAACCCGGCGCTCGATTATTCGTACCACGGGGTAGTCGTGGTAGGATCGGGGTCTCGCTTCTAAGTTGGCAAGAACGGGCAAGTGGCGTGATGCGCATTGCGAGGCGCGGGCGCGGGGACTACGCTGACGGGCGGAATGGGGGATACTCTTTTTCAAAACCTCCCTGAAGGGCCGCTGCGAGATGCGCTCTTTGGCGCGGTGCTCGCGGGCACGAGCGAATACATCGCGTGTATCGATCGTCAGCACCGTTTCGTGCTCGTCAATCGCACAATGGGCCGCCCGATGTCCCAGGTATTGGGGACCAAGTTTGAGGAATACCTGGTTACGGAGCAACAACAGCCCATCGCATCTAGCCTGGAGCGTGCGTTCGCTGACGGTGAGCCCCAGCGGATTGAATACACAGTGCGTCTCAGTGACGCGACGCTGCGCCATATGATTGCGCGGGTTGTGCCGTTTTCCGTGCCAGGCGCTGAGCCGATGGCCGTGCTGTTCGTCGATGACGACACCGATCGACGTCGGCTCGCTGAAAAGCTTCAGCAAAGTGTGGATTTTCAACAACGCGTGGTTGAACACTTTCCTGGATTCGTCACATTAGTGGATCGAGAACACCGCTTCGTGTGGGTCAACCGGGTGGCGCCAGGGCTGGCTCTGAGCGACGTGGTTGGAAAACATGTGGAGGATTTCGTCGCCCCCTCAAGCGTGGTGCCCACTCGAGCGGCGATAGACGCCGCCTTCAAGAGCGCCGCGAGCAGTCAGTACGAGACCGAAGGCTACAGCGATGGGCAGAACCTGGCGCGCTACTTGGTTCGCGCGGTTCCAGTGAGTGCGGGCGGAAGAGTCGAGAACGTGCTGATGATCACGACGGACGTGACTGAGCTCAAACAAGCTGAGCAGGCACTGCGAGAAACTCAAGCGCAACTGCATCAAGCCCAGCGGCTTGAGGGCATTGGGCAGCTCGCAGGAGGGATCGCCCACGACTTTAACAATCTGCTGCAGGTGATCGCGGGTAACGTGAGTTTTGCGCGGCACGCCTTGAAATCCGGGCGCCCCGTGCAGGGGGAGTTGGATCAAGCGTTGCGTGCGACGGAACGTGCCGCAGAACTCACGTCGCATTTGTTGGCAGTGGGTCGCAGGCAGCGCTTGGACCCAAAGCGCGTCAATCTGGGCGATTTGGTGAGCGCAAACTTGCGCATGTTGCGTCGTATCATTCCGGAAAATATCGACATTCAATGTCAAGTTTCCCCGGAACCCTGCTTCGTGGATCTCGACGCGCCGCAGTTCGAACAGGTCCTGCTCAATTTGTGTGTCAATGCGCGCGACGCAATGCCTCAAGGGGGAACGCTGACCGTCCGCGTCGCGTTGCATCCAGATAACCAAGTGGAGCTGAGCGTGACGGATAGTGGGGTTGGAATTGACCCCGTTAATTTGGCGCGCGTGTTTGAGCCCTTCTTCACCACGAAAGGCACCGGTTCGGGGTTGGGCCTTGCTGTCGCCGCCGGAATCATTGCCGCTCACAGCGGCAAGATCAGCGCGCACAGCGACGGTAGATCAGGCACCAGCATTCGCATTGTGCTGCCACGTGCCGAAGCAGTCGCGGCACCCAAGCCGCTCTCCAGTCGTCCGGATCAAGGGGGCGTGGGAGTGGTGCTGGTGGCCGAAGATGAAGAGATCGTGCGGGAGCAAGTGGTGAAGATCCTCGAAGGGGGAGGCTATGCCGTGATCTCGGTTCGAAACGGGGCAGAAGCTGTGGAGCAATTCGCAAAGCGAAGCGATACGATCGATCTCATCGTATTAGATGTGGTGATGCCCGTGTTGGATGGTTGGCAAGCATTCTTGCGAATCAAAGCGCTGAATCCCAACATCAACGCAATCTTCACCACTGGGTACGCCGCTGACGTGTTGCCGGAGGATTTCGCCACCCAGGGCGCTCGCCTGCTGCGTAAGCCCTTCCGTCCCGCCCAGCTCTTGGCTCAAGTCAGAGAAATGCTTGTTCCAGCGGATCGCCCGTCGCATTGAAGTGCGATCGTAAAGATCGGAGGAATTTGACGGCTGCTGGCAACACAGCTGTGAGGTATATGTCTGTGCGCATGATCGGGTTAGGCGGCAAGCGCGGGTTTTCGGCTGCAGCACTGTGCGCAACACTGTGCGTGGTGCTGACGGCGCTGAGCTGCGGGGGTGGCCAGAGCTCGACTGCGGCGACGAACATGACCCCGAGCGGGGGTTCGGCTTCGCTCACCCCAGGCGGCAGTGGGAGTGCGACGTTGCCCCCCTCAGGCGGAAGCGGTGCAGGCGGCGCGATGCAGACTGCAACCGGCGGATCGTCAGGCGTGAGTGGAAGCGCTGCGGCGAACAACGGCGGTGGGGGCTCGACTGCGGTCACCCCCGGCGGCGCTGGCGGCACTGGGGGCGCAAATGCCGGCGGTGCGAATCCGGGCGGGACAGCGGGGGGCGGCGGTGGCACCGGCGGTGCTGCGGGAGGCACTGGTGGCGCTGCGGGCGCAATGGGAGATTGCCCCGCGGGTGCGCTCATTTGCGACGATTTTGAGAGCTACAGCACACCGGCAGATTTGATGTCTGCATGGACGGTGAACACGTCAATGGCCACGCTTGTCGTCGATGCGACCAAGCCGCATGCAGGTCAGGGTGCGCTGCACATCACCTCAACCGGTCAAACTCCACAGGGCGCAATTGTTCGACAAGACGCGCCGCTCTTTCCAATTGCGGGCAACGTTTATTACGGGCGCATGATGATGTGGCTCACGCAGGCGCCCACAGGTGGCGTGCATTGGAACAATGTGCAGTCGGCTGGCTTCATGCCCAATTCGACGCAATGGTCGAAGTACGGCTGGGGCGGCATGTACGGCACGATTCTCGCGGGTTACACCATTCGCGATAACCCCACCGACATGCAGGCGGTGATCGATTGTTCGAAGCCCTCGGCGATGGCGCTGCCCGAGAAGAAATGGACCTGCTTCGAATGGGAATTCGACGGCGTGGGAAACCAAATGCATCTGTGGCTTGATGGTACACTGGTCAGTGATGCCGACATCATCACCACGGGCACGCAGTGCGTCACGCCCATGCCACCCAACAACGTTTGGCAGGCACCGGTGTTCGCCAACATCATGGTCGGCTGGCTGCAGTACCAGCCCTCCGACGTTCCGATCGACTTCTGGGTAGACGATTTGGTCGTCAATACGCAGCGTGTCGGCTGCCCTGTGCCATAGACCTTTGGGCCACAGATCTTGGGTCGTGGATCTTCGGCCTTCTCCCGCAGTGGTGAGCGGCTACAAAAATCCGCCTTGGGTGTGGAAATCGGTTCCTTGCGCAGGGCTCGGATGGGCGGATTTCCTGGTCTTCCTGGCTTCCCCGGGGGGCATCGGGCAATATTGATCCAGTCATGCCAAGGCTGAAGATC
>DATJEQ010000333.1:0-4312 GCA_035496495.1 Polyangiaceae bacterium | reverse complement strand
GGCATGGGAAGTGGCCACCAGCGGCGCCCACGCCCGTCGCGCTTGTTCACCGCGCCCCGCGGACCGGTACAAACCGTGCAAATGGCGCCATAGATCCTGCCGATCGGGGGTCAAACCGATGACCGCCAGGTATTCACGCGCCGCGTCTTCCCAACGACCGACGCGCTCAAGTGACTTTGCAAGTCGCTCGAGCAACGCAGCATTGTGTCGATCGAGCGCTGCGCCTGCCGAAAAATACGAAACGGCGCGTTCATGCAGATTCAAATCATCGGCGCAGACGCGACCTAGCTCGAATAGCGCCGCTGCTCGCTGCGCCTTGGGCATTTGTGACTTGGCGACAAATGCATCGAGCGCATCCGTATAATTGGCCCAGTCCACCTTCTCTCCGCGATTGCGACGCTGCTCGATCCAGTCGCGGAAACCCGCCGCCGCCTCCCCCATCATGCCGACATGCTCCACGACCTGTTTCGCGAGTGTCACAAATTGATCATTGCGGCCTCGGGCCCGTTCGACGCGTGCGGCATCCCACTGCACGTTGGCCCGCTCTTCGGGCGCCAAATCCAAGCTGAGCAGCGGCTCAATCGCCCCCGCCGCCCCTTCGGGGTTACCGCGATCGAGTTCCACTTCAATCAAAAGTCGCAGCGCGATCTTGTCCTTAGGCTCCGTTGCCAGGACTGCTTTGACCTGACTGAGCGCCAACGCCGCATTCTTCAAGTGCCGTTGCGCGATCGCCGCGAGCTTCAGGTGCGCAGTACGCCGCAACTGGGGCGAGGATTCCAGCGTGAGCACTTGCTTGAAGCGCTCGGCAGCAGGCTGCCATTGGGCGCCTTCTTCGTACAGGGTGGCCAATTCGAGCAAGCACTCCGCGTCGCGGGGCGTTTCTTTCACCGCGTGCTCAAGCGCGCTGATCGCCGCGCCGCGGTCTTTTTGAGCCGCCACTTGCACCTGGGCCACACGGCGCCAGAGGGCTGCGCGACGTTCCGCGACGCGCGCGCTGCCCGCCGCCTTGGTCAGTGCCGTAACCAAACGCGCCGGTGAAGCGACCAATATTTGAGCGAGTTGCTCCCCCGCGGAAGCCGCATCAGCGTGGATCTCCAACGCCTGTTCCAGATCGCGCGCAGCGCCCTCGGTGTCATTTCGACCTCGCCGTGCCTGAGCGCTGGCCATGAGGAGTTGTGCGGCTCGCGCCGAATCGCGCAGTACACTTGCCTCAATCCGTGCCGCCTCCGCCAACAAGTCGGGCTCGGCGCGCAATTCCGCAATGCGTGAGATGCCGCGAGCAGCTGCCAAGTTCTCACGGTCGAGATCCAACGCCGAACGCAGCAGATCCAACGCCGCGGCACTGTCGCTCGTGAGCAATGCCTCAGCCAACCGGGTTCGGCGGGCCGAAAGCAACTGGGCTTCGCCTCCCGCTGCGGCAAGGCTGCGATCGATCGCCGCCAATGCTGCGGCGTCGCCTGCACTCAGGGCCAGGCGCTCCAAAATTGAAAGCGCCACTGGGTCAGCCGGGGCAAGGCGAAGGAGTTCGTGACACGCCGTGCTCAACTCTTCACTGGTGCCGTTCACATCCAGCAGTCGGCAACGAGCGCGCAACGCAGCGATCTGTGCTTCGATGGTTTCCAGCACCAGCGCTTGTCGTTGATACAATTCCGCCAAGCGGGCCCACTGCCCTTGCTCACGCAGCAGCTGCTCCAAGGCCAAAAGCCCGCCCACATGACGCGGCTCGCGTTCCAACACTGCCTCGAACGCAGCCATGGCCTCTGACAGGCGCTTGAGCCGATCCCGATACAATTCTCCAGCCCGATACGCTGCTGCCACGGCGCGTGAATGATCCGCGCTGCTCTTCGCTTGGCGCATCAGCTCCGTCGCCAGGGTTTCATAATCCCCGGTGGCCTCAAGCAGGCGCGATTGGGCATCCAGTGCCAGCTGATATTCTGGCACCGCCTGTAGGGCTTTGCTGTATGCCGCTAGCGCCTTACTCGGCTGGCTCAATCGATTTTCAAACAGCTCACCCAAACGGAAAGCCGCGTGCGCTTGAGCGGAGGGCTCGCTCAATCGTTGTAGCTGCGCCTCCGTGTAACGCGCGACCTCTGCCCACTTACCGGCAACACCCAAGAGCCGCACCAACGCCGAGAATGCGGAGGAGTGACTGGGATCGATCTCGACGGAGTGCCGGTAACAAGTGAGCGCCTCGTCGCGATTGGCCAGCAGGTGTTCGCACAGCTCGCCCATCTTGTAGGAAAGGGCTGCGCGAGCCTGCGGGTCATTCAACGTGCTCAGCTCTTTGCGATACACACCCAGCAGGTCATCGTGGCGCCCCAGTTGAAAATACAGGCGCCCCAATCCCGCCAACGCGGGGGCGTAACTCTCATCGAGTGCAACCACTTGTTTGTAGCAAGCCAGTGCCGCTTCTTGATCTCCCGCGCGATCTTCCAAAACCTCGGCAGCCCGCAAGAGCAGGCTCTTTTCCGCCGATTTCACCAGCCCGGCCTCCACCTTCAGGGCATCGATCAATTCGCGCCACTGACCGGCACGCTCGGCGACGCGATGCAGCGCATGCAACGCCCCCAAGTGACCCGCTTGGATCTGCAGCACGCGGGCGAATGTACTCATCGCTGCGCGATTGTCGCTCAGGCAATCTTCGTAGATGCGCCCGATCTTGAACAATGTGCTGATCTTGGCGTCGGATTCCGGGGCGCGTTCCACTTCACGTTCGTAGAGTTCGCACAATTCGCGCCATTTGCCCGTCTCCGAGTACAAGCGCACCACGGCTTTGAAAGAAGGTGGGTACCCCGGGCGTTGCTCCAGCGCGGCCAAATGATGTTGCACGGCCGCGTCGGGACGCTTCAGATGCGTCTCGCTGACTTCCGCCACACGGCACAGAGTGGCAGCGCGTCGCTCCGCATTGTCGGAGGCGGCAACCTCCTCCAAATGCATTTGCACCAGTGTTTCCCATAGCCCCTTGCGAGCGCACAATTTGCCCAGCGCTTGCAGTGCCGGTGAAAACGCAGGCTGCAACTTCAGCGCCGCTTGGAAGCATTCTATCGCGGCATTGTCGTCATTCAGCTTCTCTTCGTAGATCTGCCCCACGTGGTGCAGCGCTGCGACACGACTCGACGGATCGCGCACCAGATCCGCCAATTTACGGCGGGCGCTCGCGAGCTTGGGCCATTGCTGCGCCGCTTCATACAAGCGGGCCAGCTCTTCCTGCACTGAAGCGTCGTGCGGCAGTTCTTTCTGCGCCGCTTCCAGAGCAATCAGCCCCTGCTCCAGATCGCCCAAATGATCGCACTGAATCCGCGCCACGCGGTAAAGCAGCATGCCCCGCACCATGCCATCGGCGCTGACGCGCACCTCTTGCCTCAACACCTCGCACAGCTCGCGCCAGCGTGAGTTCTTCGACAAAAGGGCCTTGAGCGCCGGCAATGCCCCTGCAACCTGCGGATCGATCGCGAGCGCCGTTTCGTACAGCTCGGTGGCCCCTTGCTCCTGATGCAGCTCTGCATGCCGGGCGCGCTCGACAATCAGCGCCGCTCGGTGGGCAGTGCTGGCGATCACGCTGTTGGCCTGCAGCTCCAGCGCCCGGTCCAAATCCTTGAAATCCCCGGTCTGCTGGGCAATGCGCTCCAAGGCCTTGAGGATGGTGGGGTTACTGGGCGCGAGCTCACAAGCGGCGGCAAATGCTTCGCGCGCTTCCGGGCGCTTGCCCAACCGATCCTCCAGCAGACAGCCTTTTTCGTAAAGCAGCAACGCGCGCGCGGTTGCGTCGGACGTCAGCTTAACTTCCGCGTCGAATAGCGCCACCACCTTGGGGTAACGCTTGCCCGCCAAATGGCAGCGCCGCGCGCCCTCAATACTGGGCAGATGCTCGGGCAGGATCGCAAGTGCTGCGTCGTAGTTCTCACCCGCACGTTGCAGATCGGCCAGGCCGCTGTCGTAGGCGCGAGCCATCTCGTAGTGCAAGCGAGCGGCCCGCTCAGCGCTGGGCTTTGATTGCAACTCGTGCTCGCAGTGCGTGATCATCTCCTGCGCGTACTGCGCACGTGTCTTGCTCGCGGCGACCACCTTGGCCCCATCAATGGCGGGCAGCGCCACCTGCCCTTTGGGCGGCGCCACGACTGCGGCGGGTTTGGGCGATTGAAGCGCAGCCGGCGTAGCGACTGAAGGCGCCTTTTCGTTTACGCTCGGTGCATTGGGCCTCACCACGGAGAGTGGCGGTAACGATGGCGCGGGCGGCGCGTTGTGCGAAAGATCCGGCACCACTGGGGGCCGCAGTGAGGGCGCGGGCGGCGCAGGCGCGACCCGCATGCGG
>DATJEQ010000332.1:0-18315 GCA_035496495.1 Polyangiaceae bacterium | reverse complement strand
TCACTGTTGTTCAATGCCGTGGCGCGCGAGGAGCTGAGCGTGTTCTTCCGGCGGGAAGAAACGTTCGCGCTCGGGGTGTGCAACGGCTGCCAGATGTTGTCGGGGCTAAAAGATTTGATCCCGGGTTCTGAGCATTGGCCGGCCTTCGTGCGTAATCAGAGCGATCAATTCGAAGCGCGCTTGGCCACCGTGGAGGTACAGCACAGCGCGTCGGTGCTGCTGCGTGGCATGGCAGGGAGCCAACTGCCCATTGCAGTGGCGCATGGTGAAGGCCGTGCCGATTTCAACTCCCCGCGACTGATCAAGCTGGGCCAGATCAACCGCGGCATTGCCTTGCGCTTTGTCAACAATAGAGGCCAGGTCAGCGAAGGCTACCCCTACAACCCCAATGGATCGCCCGAGGGGATCACGGGCGTCTGTTCCAAGAGCGGGCGCGTCACCCTGATGATGCCGCACCCCGAACGCGTCTTCCGCAGCGTGCAGTACTCATGGCACCCCGCGAATTGGGGCGAATACAGCCCCTGGTTCCGGTTGTTCCAAAATGCGCGCATTTGGGTTGGCTGAGCAGTGCTAGGGCTCTTGCGAGCGGCTTGCTTTTTGCGATCGCGATGTAGCGACGCCGGCGCGCAGCAGTTTCATCAGGATCGAATCGACGCGCGTGTAGTACGTGCGCGTGAGAGTGGCGGCTCGTTCTTCGTCACCGTCCGCTACCGCTGACACGAAATCGCGCAGGTGCTTCGGGAATGTGGGCTCCATCACCCACAGCATGGGGAAGCGCGTCAATGTTTCTCGCAAAGCGTCGAAGAATGGATTCGCAATCCAGCGAATGGCCATGGAGTGGCCTGCGTCGACCAGCGCGTCAAGCCAACTCTGGAAGCCCCGTGCCACCAACGCAGGGTCATTGGACTCAAAGGCACGAATCAGCAGCTCGCTGATCTGCCTCAAGCGATCCACATCGGCTTGATCTGCCCTGCGAGCGGCTAGGCGTGCCGCGTGCTCAATGAGCAGAATGCGCGGCGGCAGAATATCTTCCACCACTTGCGCCAAGTCCGAAATATCCGGCCCCGTTTGCAAATAGGGGGCGAGTAACTCCAAGGTGCCCGTTTTGCGAAAATCCGCCACCGTCAAGCCGCGCCCGTGCTTCACCGTGACCAGCCGCGCTTGCTCCAGCTTGCGCACCGCTTCCCGCAGTGTGTTGCGATTGGTGTCGTACTTGGCGGCTAACTCGCGCTCACCGGGTAACCGTTCCCCGACTTTGAGCCCGCCGCTCAAGATCTGTTGCCGCAGAGCGGCAAAGATGGTGTCGGCGATGTTGGAGGTGCGCGGTGTGTCGCTCACGCGGCAACCATAACAGGTTCCCCAGACGCTGGCAGTACTTCAGAGGCGCCGTAATTCGGCATTACAGCGCAGTTCAGCCGCCAGAGCTGATATCTTCGGCTTCGGCGCAGGGGGGCGCTTCGTCGTCCAAGTGCTCCAAGTAACCTTCGGGCAGACTGACCTGTTGCGTCCCCGAGCTCTTGCCGCGGGGCACGCGCATTGAGGCGACGGGGAAAGGTTGCTGAAGGTCGATGCCGTCAAAGGCTTGTTGCAGCTCGTCATAGGTGTGCACGTTGGTCAGTCGCTGACGCAGCCCCGCACTGTCGCGAAAACCCTTGGTGTACCAAGTGGCATGGCGACGGAACGCGCGGATGGCGTGGTGCTCCCCGATCCATTCGGCGAGCAGCTTTGCGTGGCGCAACAAGATCTGCACGACTTGTGCAAAGTTAGGTGGATTCTGGGGCGGCCTGCCTTGGAACACATCGGAAAGATCGCGGAACAGCCAGGGTCGACCCAGGCACCCGCGCCCCACGACCACACCGTCGCAGCCGGTGTTGCGCATCATGCGCAGTGCGTCTTCCGCTTCCCAAATATCGCCGTTGCCGAGCACCGGGATCTTCAGGGCTTGCTTGAGCTCCGTGATGGCTTCCCAACGGGCTTGGCCGTCGTACAACTGGGCCGCGGTGCGTGCGTGAAGCGCTACCGCAGCGCATCCCTCGGCTTCGCCCACCCTTCCTGAAGTCAGGTAAGTGAGGTGATCGTCGTTGATGCCCATGCGAAATTTGATGGTCACCGGCACGCCGCCCGAATGACGCGTTGCCGCTCGCACGATGTTCCCCAGGAGCTTTGGCTTGAGCGGCAGCGCTGCGCCGCCTCCTTTGCTGGTTACTTTGCGCACCGGGCAGCCAAAATTCATGTCGATGTGATCGACTTTGCCTTCACCCACCAAGCGCTTGACCGCTTCACCAACATAATGCGGATCAACGCCGTAAAGCTGCAGGCTACGGGGGCTCTCATCGGGCCCAAAATCAGAAAGCTTCAGAGTCTTTTGATTCCCTTCTGCGAGGGGGCGCGCTGCGATCATTTCGCTCACGTACAAGCCGGCCCCGAAATCGCGACAAACGCGTCGGAAGGGATAATTGGTAACGCCCGCCATGGGCGCGAGCACTACTGGCGGTGAAACGGTCAGCGGCCCGAGTTGCAGCGGCGGGAATTCGCCTTCACGAGCCAGCGGTACGTCGCGATTGATCGCGCTAGTGTAAATCGCGTCCACAGTTCGTCTACTTGCCGGATTTGTCTTTGATGCTCTTCTTTGCCTCAGCAACCGTGCGTGCCGCTTGCAGTGCTAGAGCGGGCACAGACAACATGCTCTTGGCGAGCGACCCTGCGAGCTGCATCGGTGAGCCCCCTTCGGCTTGAACCTGCGCGCGCTCGCCCGATGCCAGGTCTTCAATTGCGCCGCGCGCAACGGTTCGCGTCCCGTCCGACCGGATCTCCACCACCAGCCGAGCCACCACCGGCAACTCCTCCACGTTGTTGAGGGTGCTGTTCGCGCTTTGCTGACGCACCAGACTGGCCGCCGGTGCCGCAGCCGAGCGCGCCACATCATCCAGCTTCTTGAGCAATTCCTTGCCCAACGTCTTCACCCGAGTACGAATCATCGCCAGCCCTTACCGTTACAGACCCTGTAGCACAGAATTTCGAGCCGCAGTCGTTGCGCGTCAGTGCGAACCGGTGCGCGTTGAGTCTCCCGGCAATTCCTTGCGCGGTTGCTTGTTCATCCAGGGTTCAAAGGGGAGTTTGCCGTCTACAACGCTGCTGCAATCGGGCGGGAAACTCGGCCCTGCGAAGTGCAGTGTGCCGGCCTCGTGATTGTCGTAAGCCCAGATGCGCTCGTCTTGATCCGCGCAGTACACTGTCTCGACGCCGAGCCCGGTAGCAACAGGCCAAGCGTACACGTAGTAGGCGCGCTCGGCGCGCTCTTCATCAATCGCGGTGTTCGTGCTCGCTGAGAAATTGGTTGCCGTGGTGGGCAAGCACACGATGAGTAGGTACGCGCCGATCTGCACCGCGGGGCCGATCTTGGTGTCGACCAATTGCGCGGCGCTGTAGTTGAGCGCGGGCAGTGCCATACGAGCTGCGCCCCGCAGTGCGCTTAGCCCGGAAAGCTCTGCGATGCGCCCGGCCGAGCCAATGCCATCGCCGTCGTGATCCATGAAAGCCCCACGTCGCATGGCGTCTTCCGCGCTAACGACTTGCCGCACTTGCGACAGGCCATACTTGTCCGCCGCTTGGTTGCCTCCTTTAAGAATGCCAGGAATTGCTTCGCGCAACGTGAAGCGCACCAGGCCAATTGTGGAGCCCAACACTGAGATCCAAAGCGCCACCCGTGCCAGGTTCGGCCAACGCTTGCGCAATCGTTCGCGCGAGATGAAAGCAACCAGGGTGATGAACATCGCAATCAGCGCCAATTTCAAGAACACCAAACAGGCCAGCGCGATGAACACTGAGCCGAACAACACGGCGCCATCGCTCAGGTTGCTGGGCGCGTCGCTTCGGTTTGTGTCCGCAGTTGCCTTGTTGGGGGCGCTGCTCATTGGTGGCACCATAACTCACCGGGGCATGTTGCCGCGTAAATTGGGGAATTAAGGGGCGGTCTTATGGGTTTCTTCGCCCGTGGAGGACGGCTATTGTCGGGTCTTTCACAGTGATCGGCGGGCGCTTGCCCAGCCGCGGAGCAGTCGAAATCATGAAGAATCGCAAATTTGGCTCACTGACGTTGTTCACCCTAGCGCTCCCCGCCCTGCTGGCGTTCTGGCCTGCGGGCTGTTCGAACAATAACGCGCGGCAAGTTCGCAGCGCGGAGGTGGCCCAGCCGGCTGAACTGGTGAAACCGCCCGAGAAGACCCCTGTGACATTTCTGCCACACCCGGCGTTCGCTTACGCGGATTCCGCTGCAACGCCGGGGACCTCAATCGCCGACATCGCGGAGAGAGTTCTGCCCAGTGTGGTGAATATTTCTTCCTCGCGACTCGTCAAGGGGCACCCGTTCATGGACGATCCGATGTTCCGTCAATTCTTCGGCCCCATGATGCCCGAGGGGGGTGGCGATCACCGTGAACAAGGCCTTGGCTCCGGCGTCATCGTGTCGAGCGATGGTTTGATCCTCACCAACAATCACGTGATCGATCAGGCCGATGAAATCAAAGTCAAGACCAACGACAACCGCGAATTCGATGTGCAAATTTTGGGAGCCGACGCTAAGAGCGATCTCGCTGTATTGCGCCTGAAGGGAGACGCCAAGGGTCTCACCCCGTTGAAGTTCGCGGATTCCGCGCGCCTGCGTTTGGGCGATGTGGTGCTCGCAGTGGGCAATCCCTTCGGCGTCGGGCAAACCGTGACCATGGGCATCGTGTCTGCCAAGGGGCGCGCCAATCTGGGCATTGAAGATTACGAGGACTTCATTCAGACGGACGCTGCGATTAATCCGGGCAATTCCGGCGGCGCTTTGATCAATATGGCCGGCGAGTTGGTGGGCATCAACACCGCGATCTTCTCGCGCAGCGGCGGCAGCATGGGCATTGGTTTCGCCATTCCATCGAACATGGCGCAACCGATCGCCAACAGCTTGGTCAAGCAGGGTAAAGTGATCCGAGGCTGGTTGGGGGTGGGTATTCAGGACCTGAGCACGGATTTGGCCAAGGCGCTCAATCTCCCCGTGTCCAATGGCGTCGTGATTACTGACATCATGAAAGACAGCCCCGCGGCGAAAGCGGGCGTGGTGCGCGGCGATGTGATCACCGCGGTGAACGGCGACAAAGTGGATTCAACCGGAAGATTGCGCAACCTGGTTGCCGCCGCGGGCGCCAACAAGATTCAGCTTGAGCTGTTACGACGCGGCAGCAAGCTCACGCTGCCGGTTTCTCTAGCGGAGGCCCCGAATGACGTGCCCTCACGCAGCGACAGCGCCAAACCTCAGGATAGAAAGGAAGGGCTGACGCTTGCTCCGCTCAACGACCAGACGCGTCAGCAGTTCAACATCGGCGACGAGGTCAGTTCCGGACTGGTGATCGTGGATGTGCGCGCCGGCTCTGCCGCGGCGGACTCCGGCCTGCGGCCAGGCGACGTAATCGTGGAGTTCGACAACAGGCCGCTGCGCAGCGTGCAGGAATTCAACGCCGCGTACCAACAAGCCAAAGACCGCGCGCTGCTTCTGATCAACCGTGCCGGCGGTACGCAATTTGTCGTGCTCAAGAAGAAGTGAGGCGAGCGACATCCAACGCGTTGATATTGCTCCAATTTGTTATTTTAGATTGAGTTGACTTGCGCGTACCGTATGCTCCCGCGCTCCGTCGCGGCAGTGATTCGCGGCGTTTCTTCAACTCAGTCGGAAGGGGAAATCGAATGAATCGGTTCAGACATGTGTTCACCTCAGCCAGCGTGGCGTGTGCAGCCCTGGTTGCAGCTCACGCGATGGCCAAGGCGCCGGGAAACTCCGCGCACGTGCCGCCGGGACCAGCGCCGCATGGCCCGGTTGATCCCGCCTCGGCGCGAGCCGAAGCGGCAAAGGAGCGCGCCAAGGGCGCTCAAGGCGAGCAGAACGAAAAGGCCGGCAAAGAAAAAGACAGCAAAGAAGAAGACGGCAAGGACGGGATGAAAAGCGCCAACGCTGGTGCTGGGGGTGCGCCTGGTAACAGCGACCATCCCGGCATGGGCATGGGCATGGGCATGGGAATGGGTCAGCACGGCGCGGTGCGCGAGTTGATCGAGCAAGTGCGCTCAGGAAAAATAACTCGCGACCAGTTCAAGCAGAAGCTGGGCGAAATGATGCAAGACCGCGCTCAGCGACGCACTCGCCATCAAACTGAGCTACGCGCGCGTTGGGGTCAGGAGCTCAACAAGGGGCCAGTGATGGCGGAGTTGCGCCTGCATGCGCGACGCGAGGCGTTCCTCAGCCGCATGCTTGTTGTTGCGCAGACAGAGCGCAGTGGAAAGGACCAAGAAAAACTCGTCGCTCGAATCGAGGCCATGGGTGCTCGAGAAGACGCGCGTCACGACAAGAAAATGGCCGAGCTGAAAGCTTCGGGTGCGGCCGCTGCCGGCGGCGCTTCGGCTGAGCCGGCTGCTCCGGCTGCTCCGGCTGCTCCGGCTGCGTCGGCGAACGGGCAAGGAGGTGCACAATGAAATCGGTGAGCACAGCGTTGATCAGTGTGTTGTTGTTGGGTTTGGGGATGACGGCGTGCGAGGAGGAAAAACCGGCGCCCGCGCCTGCTCCCGTTGCGGTCAAAGAGGCACCCAAAGTTGCACCGGCAGCGGTGAAGAAAGAGGAACCGGCTGAGGTGGCGTTGGACTCAATTCCAACGGAAGAAGCATTCGAGGACGAAGCCTCGAGCACCATCACCACGGCGAGCTTGGAAAAACAGGTCGATTCCCTCGATAAGGAAATCGACACCGAATAGATCTGTCGTTGCGTGAAGAAGGGCATCTCGATTCGCTTCGAGGTGCCTTTTTTCTTTGCGCACTCGTTATGCCTGGGGCAACAATCTGCCCGCAACGAACTTCAGGTAGCGGCCCTCGGGGTGCCCCGCGGCAATTGGGTGATCGAGGGCGTGCGCTGCCTCACGCAGGATCTGAAAACGGCGCTGCTGCTGCAACGCGGCTTCTGTGACCAGCCCGCGGAAGTCATCGGGGGAAACACGGGCTGTGCAGCTGCCGGACGCGAGAATCCCACCTGGCTTCACCACGCGGCAGGCCAGGGAATTGAGACTCAGGTAGGCCTTCTTTGCCTGTTTCAATTGATCGATGCGCCGGGCGAAGCTCGGGGGATCGCAGATTACCAGGTCGAACAGCTCGCCCTTGCTGACGCACTCCTTCAAAAAGCTGAATACGTCCGCGGCGATGAAGGCGTGAGCTTCCGTGTCGAAGCCATTGAGGCGAAAATTCTCTCGAGCATCTGCAATTGCATCCGGCGCGATATCGACGCTGGTCACCTCTGTTGCGCCGCCGCGCGCGGCGTACAGCGAGAAGGCTCCTGAATACGCGAACAGATTGAGCACGCGTTTGCCTTTCGCATGTTCCTCGATCCACTGGCGGTTGTCGCGATGATCGAGGAACAGGCCCGTTTTCTGACCCAAGAGCAGATTTGCCCGCAGCCGCAGACCGTTCTCGCTGACGACCAAGGTCTTCGGCAGAGACGCGCCCGCGACGAGCTGCGGCTCCGTGCCTTCTTTGCGTTGCTTGAGCAAGATCCCCCGGGGGCGGATCACTTCGCACAGCGCTGTCAGCAAATCGGGCAGCAACACTTTGAGCGCCGGTGAATCGAGCACGACCACCGCGAAGCCTTCGTACATGTCGACCACCACACCGGGGAGATAATCCCCTTCGCCCGAGATGAGCCGGTATGCGGTGGTGCGGCCGTCTGCCAGTAGATCGGTGCGCAGCGCAAACGCCTCCTGCACTCGATCTGCAATCCACGCCTTGTCGGGGCAGCTCTGGCGGGAAAAGATGCGCAGCGCGAGCGCCGAGTCCGGATCCCAGATGGCGTAACCCGAAAATGCACCCGCCACCACGCGCACCCAACCCGGAGCTGCTGCGGTGTGGGTCGGTATGTGGT
This sequence comes from Polyangiaceae bacterium, assembly GCA_035496495.1. Lineage (GTDB taxonomy): Bacteria > Myxococcota_A > Polyangia > Polyangiales > Polyangiaceae > SZUA-265. The sequence goes on along the minus strand of DATJEQ010000332.1, from coordinate 10,385 downwards.
TGCGGTACACCCACGGGTGCCCCGCCATGAGCGACGCACCAAGCTTCGCGTTCAGCTCAATGGTGGGAAGCGGCACTTACTTCCCACTCGGCCCAATCATCAACTCGGGGCGCACGATGCGGTCGAAATCCTCAGCGCTGATGAGCTTTGTGGCCAGTGCCGCCTCGCGCAGCGTGGTGCCTTCCTTGTGTGCCTTCTTGGCGATCTTAGCGGCATTTTCATAGCCAATCAGCGGATTCAGCGCGGTGACCAGCATGAGCGAACGCGACATCAACTCATTGATGCGCGCTGTGTTCGCTTCAATACCGACGGCGCAGTGCTCGCGGAAGCTGTTGCAGGCGTCTGTGATCAGCCGGCAGCTGTGGAGGAAGTTGTGAATGATGAGCGGCTTGAACACGTTCAATTCAAAGTTGCCACTGGCGCCACCCACATTAATGGCCACATCGTTGCCGAGTACCTGAGCGCAGGCCATGGTCATCGCTTCGCATTGTGTGGGGTTCACCTTGCCCGGCATGATTGAGCTGCCCGGTTCATTCTCAGGGATGGTGATTTCGCCCAAGCCGCTGCGCGGCCCGGATGCGAGCCAGCGCACGTCGTTTGCGATCTTGATCAAGGAAGCGGCCAACGTTTTCAGTGCACCGTGCGCGAACACCAGCGCATCGTGTGCGGCCAGAGATTCGAATTTGTTCGGTGCGGTGACAATTTCCAAACCGGTCAACTCGCTGATCTTCTTGGCTACGCGTTCTGCGAATTGGGGGTGCGCATTGAGCCCGGTGCCCACGGCGGTGCCGCCCAAAGCCAGCTCGCGCAAATGGGGCAGCGATTGCTCCACGTGGCGCATGCCATGGTCGAGCTGAGCAACCCAGCCGCTGATCTCCTGCCCCAAAGTGAGGGGAGTTGCGTCCTGCAAATGCGTGCGGCCGATCTTCACCACGTCTTTGAAGGCGGCGCTTTTGGCGGCCAACACTTCGCGCAGTGCTTTCAAAGCAGGCAACACGTCGCGTTCAATACTGTGCACGCTGGCCACCGTCATGGCGGAGGGGAACACGTCGTTGGAAGATTGCCCGCGATTGACATGATCGTTCGGGTGCACCAAGCGCTCCTCGCCGCGCTGGCCACCAAGCAGTTCACTCGCGCGATTGGCGAGCACCTCGTTCATGTTCACGTTCGTCTGCGTGCCGCTGCCGGTTTGCCAAACCACCAACGGAAATTCGTCGTCATGTTTGCCGGCTATCACCTCATCGGCTGCTGAAGCGATCGCCCCGCACAGCTTGCCGTCCAACATGCCCAAATCGAGATTGACCTGCGCCGCGGCCTTTTTCACGTAAGCCAGCGAAATGACGAGCTGTTTTGGCATGCGCTCGCCGGAAATCTTGAAATTCTGCAGGCTTCTTTGGGTCTGCGCGCCCCACAGGCGGTCGGCCGGGACTTCAATGGGGCCAAAAGTATCGTGCTCAATTCGCGTTTTCGACATGGGCCGCCTTCCCCCGATTCCGCTTTCGGATCAAGATAGGAGTTGGATAGCCCGGGATTTGACCGAATGCCCTGGCTCAGGCTAGCTGTTTGTTATGGCGCGGCGTGATCTCATCAGAGGTGAGCTGTGCGCGACCTTGGCGCTCTTGGTCGGGCTGTGCCCTGCTGCGGCATTTGCAGAAAAATCAGAGCAAAATTCAACAGTTGCATCGAAGGTAAAGTCGGAAAAGCCTGCCTCGACCAGCAGCTCAAAGCCAGAGGGGAAGGCGGCTGCGCCAGTGTCGGCTAGCGGGGGCTCCAAAGCGCCCACCCCTAACAAGAGCTCGGCCAAGTCCAATTCCGGCAGCCCCGTTTCCCACAAGATCGGCAAAGCGCCGGCGGTGCCTCAATCGTCATTGCCTGTGGGCGCACCGCGCCCTGAGCCCGACGAAGTGGCGCGCGAGCAAGTCGCTGGTGGGCCGACGCAAGAGAAGATGGAGCGCGGACTTGAGGATCCAGAATTGCGCGCACTGCGCGATGCGGAGCAAGTGCTCTTCCCGCGCACGTTGCCGGGGTTGGAATCCGGTTGGTCGTGGGGGCTTCCTGAGCCCACCCAGCCGGGAACCGGTCTCTCCGCTTCTGGTGTGCCCGCGGGAATGGATGATGCCGCTCCGCCGCTCGCGGATGAACCGATACCGGCCGATAAAGAGTGGCTTCGCTCACTCGCGCTACCGAATCTGCCAGTGAAGCTCGGCGCGCGCGTGGTGCGCTATTTGAAATTCTATCGCGACACGCCGCGGGGGCTCGCCATCGCACGCATCTGGGCTGCCAAAGTGGGGCGTTACATGCCGGCAATGATGGCGGTGTTCGCGCGCGCAGGGCTGCCCACCGACTTGGTTTATCTGTCGTTGATTGAAAGCGGTCAGAATCCCACCATCTTCTCTCCGGCTGGCGCCGCAGGGCTGTGGCAATTCATGCCGGAATCTGGGCGTATGTATGGGCTCACGGTGGATCGCTGGGTTGACGAGCGACTCGATCCACAGCGCTCAACCGAAGCTGCGGCGCGTTACCTGAGGGATTTGCAGCAGCGCTTTGGTAGCTGGGATTTGGCCATGGCCGCCTACAATATGGGGCAAACGGGCCTGCTGCGCGCGATGCGTCAGTACAACACCAATAATTTTTGGCGTCTGTCGGAATACGAAGCGGCGTTGCCTTGGGAGACAACGCTGTACGTCCCTAAAATCCAAGCGATCGCCATCGTGATGAACAATCGCAAAGCCTTCGGATTGGATGACGTCGAGCGCGATCAACCGGTCAGCTTCGACACTGTGTTCGTCAGCGGGCAAACGGCGCTGCAAGATGTGGCGGGCGCCGCTGGTGTGCCGGTGGAGTCGCTGCGCGCGCTCAATCCGCAATACTTGGCCGATCGCACCCCGCCGAACATCCGGCGCGGAGAGCGCTCACGGTACTCGGTTTACGTTCCGCTCGGTCTGGGCGCGCAAACGACCGATGCGCTGGCGAAAAAGGAGACGCCCGCCGGGTCCACGGTGGGACAAACGACCTCCGCGTTGGTGCGCTTGGGCGACAGCTTGGAAAGCGTGGCGTACCGTTTTCGCACCACACCCGAGGTGGTGCGCCGCATGAATCAGATCCGCGCGGATGAGCAGCTGCAAGATGGCTCCGTGCTGCTGGTGCCGGCGCTAGAGGCTGGTGCGGATCCGGCGGAAGATCGGGAGGATTACGTGGTGGTGCCCCACCAGGCCTATGCATTTCCGGGTCGCGACCGCGTATTCTACAAAGTGTGCAACAACGACTCGTTGAACGAAATCGCACACGCGTTCTCGGTGACTCCCGGCGAATTGGTGCGCTGGAACGGTTTGGATGCAGACGCAACGCTGCAGGCGGACATGACGCTGCAGCTGTTCGTGCCGCAGCACACGGATCTGTCCCGGGTGCGTTACATCAAGCCCAATAACACCCAGATGCTGCTCACCGGTTCGGTGGAATTCATCGAATTCTTCGAGGGGCAGAAGGGGCGCAATCGGGTGGTGGTGGGGGCCAAGCCGGGCGACACGTTGAGCAAGATCGGGTCGCGCTACGGTATGAGTGTTTCCATGATGGAGCGCATCAATCGCTTTCCGCGAGACAAGCAGCTGCGCTCTGGTGAGCCCGTGGTGGTGTACACCAAGCGCTCGGTCCCTCAGGCGGAGCTTTCCGTTGAGGCGCAGTCGGTGTTGCCGCCGGTTGAGCCTTCCCAGCAAGAATCGCAGGCGAGCCTCGATGCCGCCGTAACCCCGCGAAATTGATCGCATTGCATTCGGCTCAGGTTTGAGCAAACTGAGCGCATTGAGCAATTGATCGAGCTTTGCTGAACCAGGGAGCGCGTCGTGAAATCAGGCGAAGGAGCAGTGTGTGTGGTGATGGCCGCGGGGCTGGGCACCCGCATGAAGAGCGCGCGCGCCAAGGTGCTATTCCCCGCCGCGGGAAGGCCGCTCGTTTATTACCCAGTGCGCGCCGCGTTAGGTGCGGGCGCTCAGCACGCCGTGATCGTGTGCAGCCCTCAGGGAAAAAGCGATGTAGCGCAGGCGCTCGCGCACCACATTAACGCGGAACATTTCAGCTGCACAGTGCAAGATCCACCTCGCGGCACGGGCGATGCGGTGACCGTCGCGTTGCGCGGTATGGAAGCCATTGCCGGGCGCTTCGTGCTGATCGTCAGTGGCGATACGCCGCTGATTGCCGCCGAAGATCTGACTCCGTTGTTCGACGCGTTGACACAGAGCCCAACGGCTAAGCTGGCATTTTTGAGCTTCATAGCCGATGACCCTAAAGGCTACGGCAGGGTGCTGCGCGGAGCCAACTCTGAAGTCACCTGCATCCGCGAGCACCGCGACTTGAAAGATGCGGGCGAGCACAGCGTGCGTGAGGTGAACGCCGGCTTTTATTTGGCGGAGCGCGAATTCCTCACGGCGGCGCTGCAACGCTTGAAGCCCGACAACGCTCAAGGTGAGTACTATTTGACGGATATTGTGCGCGCCGCTGCGCAGGCGGGGGGCGCGCTTGCGGTGGTGCGCCCTGAGCAAAATTTGATGGGGATCAACGATCGCGTGCAGCTGGCGCAAGCCGAGCGCCTGCTGTTCAGTCGCACCGCCGATCGACACCGGCGCGCCGGGGTTTCCATCCAGGGTGAAGTGTGGATTGATGAGGGCGTCACGATTGAGCCCGATGCGAATATTGCAGCGGGCGTCTCATTGCGCGGGCAAACGCGCATCGGTGCTCGTGCGACGATCGACGTCGGCTGCGTGGTGACGGATTCGATCCTGGATGAAGAGAGCGCCATTTTGCCGTATTGCGTGATCAGCTCCAGCCGCGTCGGTGCCCGCGCGCACGTGGGGCCTTTTGCTCACTTACGCCCCGACAGCGAGATTGGTGAAGAAGCCAAAGTAGGTAACTTCGTCGAAACCAAGAAAGTGCAGCTGGGTCGCGGCGCGAAGGCCAATCACTTGACCTACCTAGGCGACGCGGAGGTAGGTGCAGGCAGCAACATCGGCGCCGGCACCATTTGCTGCAACTACGACGGGTTCAACAAGTCAAAGACCGTGATTGGCAGCAATGTGTTCATCGGTAGTGACTCGCAGTTGGTGGCTCCGGTGACAGTGGGGGACAACGCCTACGTCGCGACCGCAACCACCGTGACTCAAGATGTGCCGGCGGAGGCCTTGGCCATCGGTCGGGTGCGTCAAACCAACAAGCCGGGCTACGCCACGATTCTGCGAGCTAAATTGAAGGCCGCCAAGGAAGCCGCAAAGCGGTAGAGCAGCCGGGCGCTACTTCTTGATGGGAGCGGGGCTGGGGCTGCCGTGGGCGCTGCTCGGGATGTCGTGTTGCAACTTGTGGCGCTTGGTTTGCAGGTAAGAAGAAGAGTGTTCGTTGGCGGGGATCACGAGCCCAACGCGCTCCGTGACCTCAACGCCCAGGGCCTTCAACCCGGCAACCTTGACGGGGTTGTTGGTCATCAGGCGCACCGAATTGACCCCCAGGTGTTTGAGAATGGCAGCGGCCACTCCGTAGTCACGGGCATCAATGGGCAAGTGCAGCAACTCATTGGCATCGACTGTGTCGGCCCCTTGATCTTGTAACGCGTACGCGCGGATCTTGTTGGCTAGCCCAATGCCGCGTCCTTCTTGACGCAAATAGACGATCACGCCAGCGCCTTGCTCGGTGACCGCTTCTTGAGCCCGCTCGAGTTGAGCGCGGCAGTCGCAACGCAGGCTGCCGAACACCTCGCCGGTCAAGCACTCAGAGTGCACGCGCGTGAGCACTCCTTGCGCCCCGCTCACATCGCCCAGCACCAACGCCACATGCTCGTCGTTGGATTGCCCAGTTTTCGGCGCGTCGACCTGCTGAAACACGTAAACCTTGAACGGCCCGAAGCGCGTGGGAATGCTCGCCGTTGCCAGCTGCTCGATATTCGGCAAAGGCTGCGGTGTTGCGGCGCTATTTTTGGGGGAAGGGGGCACGCTCACGGAAAAGCCGAGCGGTACCGTAGCCAAAGGCGCGCCCCGGTCAAGGCGCGCTGTGCCGGTACCTCAAGCGCGCGCGGCCGATGGTCCGCACAGCGTCAAAATAGCCTCTTCCAGCACCGCCTGAGGCTTTCGGCGCGAGCCGCCCTTCAAGTCCAAGTCCGCACGCGCGAGCGTTTCAAGCCATTGAATCAGCAGGTTGACCGAAACGTGGCGCAGTTGCTCCTGCAGTTCGCCTGCCTTGAACGGTGGCGCCCCCGCCTTCAGGGCTGCTTCCTGTGCCGACAGTCCTTCCTGGCGCGCCGCCGCGAAGCGAATCAATTGCCGCGCGGACCAGGCCAATAGGCCCAAGAGGCGAATCTCCGATTCGTTGGTAGCCGCCACGCGCGACAGTGCTGCCAACGAGGCCCCTGCGTCGCGCTTGCCCACTGCGCTGACTAGCTCCCACACCGTTGCTGGTCGCGCGGTGTCCAAACAACTCGCCACTGCGTCCTCCGTGATTTCTTTCCCGTTGCCAACAAACAGCGAAAGGCGCTCGGCGACGTCATCGAGTTGGGCCAAGTCGGAGCCCACCAGCGTGGCGATCAATTCCGCCGTGGCGCGGGCGATGGTGTTGCCACGCGACTTGGCGGCGCTTTGAATGAAGGCGGGGAGCTGCGCCGGTTTCGGGCTCTCACACTCGATGACCAAGCCCCGCTTCTTCGCTTGGGCGCAAAACTTGCGGCGCATGTCGAGCTTGCTGGCGACCAAGACCAGCACGGTCGTTTCACTGCTGGCATCGAGGTAGGTCGCAAGCTGATCCAACTGTTCACCCGCCTCCCAGCGCTCCAAAGAGCGCACCAGCACGAAACGGCGCTTGGCCATCATGGGCAAGGTCTTGCAGGCGGAGAGCACCGTCCGTGCGTCCGTTTCAGCGGCGGTAAACTGATCTTCGTTCAGGCCCGCAATGCCGCCCTTCATACACGCTTCGCGCAACGCCTTTTGCACCCTCGATTGCCAATATTGTTCGTCACCGACCAACAGATAAATCGGCTGCAGTTTCCCCTGCTGCGCGGTGTCGAGGGCCTGTTCGGGCGTCATCTTCGATCGACCCATAGGCCCACCTTTGGCCTGAAGCAAGAACGGTTCCCCCGCGCCGGGATGGATCGGCAAGCCCCGCTGTAGTAAGCCCAGCCGCCGGCTTGTGCCGGTGCTGGAGCAACCGAGCATGAGTGAGCGCGCCACTCTGGTGGCCATTGGCAATTTCGACGGCGTGCACTGCGGACATGCCGCGGTGCTAAAGCCGGCCGCTTCACTCGCAAAGGAGCGTGGGCTTGCCCCGGTTGTGCTGACATTCGATCCTCATCCAGCAGGGGTGTTAGGGCGGCAGGTGTTGCCGGCGCTCACGGCGCTGCCGCGAAAGTGCGAGCTGATCGAACGCTTGGGGTTGACGGTGCATGTTGCTCAGTTCACCCGCGAGTTGGCTCAATTGAGCCCTCGGCAGTTCGCCGAGCAATTGCTGGTAGAACGACTGAAGGCGAAGCATGTCATTGTGGGCCAGAATTTTCGCTTTGGTCGCGAGCGCAGTGGCGACTTCGCGGAGTTAGCGACGCTTGGCGAGCAAATGGGTTTTTCGGCGTCAGCCCAGCCGCTGCTGCGCGCAAGCGACGAGATCATCTCCAGCAGCGTCGTTCGCCGTGCGATTGTCGCCGGAGACTTGGTTGAAGCAAAGAAGCTCCTCGGGCGGCCGCACTCGTTCAGTGGGGAAGTGGTTACAGGCGAGGGGCGCGGTCGCACGCTCGGGGTGCCCACTGCCAATCTTGCCGGGGTTGTCGAGGTGTTGCCGTCGTTCGGCGTGTATGCGGTGCTGGTTGACCGCCTTGCACTCGACGAGGCAACGGGTAGGCTGGCACCGAAGCGTTTGGGGCAAGGGGCTTTGAATTTGGGGGTGAGGCCCACATTCGGTGGCGGTGCGCCCAGCGTCGAGGTGCACCTCTTGGATTTCAGCGGAGATCTTTACGGTCAGAGGCTGCGGCTGCACCTGATCAAGCGGTTGCGACCCGAACAGAAATTCGCCTCTGTGCATGAGCTCATGCAGCAAATCGAGCGGGATATCAGCCAGGCGCGCGCTGCACTCGACGGGATCTCGAGTGATCCCGCCGCGGGCGCGGCCTGGTATTGAGTTAACAGCAAGAGCTCTTCAATTTTGCGCTCTGTTGCGCCAAGCTCGGCGCCGTGGACAGCGGCAGTCAATTGAGTGAGCTCTCGCGCGAGCAATTGCTGGCGTTAGCTCGCTCGCTCGGCATTGAGCACCCCACGGAGATGACGCGTGCCGAGTTGCAAACGGCGATTGAACTGCGCCGCAGCCACGATCAAGTGAAGGCACGTGAAGTGCGTCCGACATCATGGTTGAGCATTGCGCGGCAATTGCTTGCCGCGGTCGTTGAGCAAGGGTTCAACATGCCGGACGCGGCGGCGCTGATCCGCGGCGATGCGCGGTTGAGCGAACCCCCCAAGCCCCAGCCCCCGCTTGCCACGGTGACCCTCGCGAAAATATACGCGGCGCAGGGCCATGCCTCGCGCGCGCTGTCCGTGCTCTCCGAGTTGCTCAAGGCCGAGCCTGATCATCCCGCCGCGCTTGAGCTGCGCTCGCAGCTGCAACAGAAGGCCGCTGCCGGCGAGACAGGGCGGCGACGTCCAGGGTCGGCAAAGCCAACGGAGCCTGCATCAGGTTCGAAACCGAAACCTGATCCTGGGCCACACGCACCGGAAGCGATTCCGTCAGCGGCCCCAATGGAGGCGGTGGAGACAGCGAGGGCGGTGGACCAAGGCACGAACGAGCCCACGCCCAACGCAGAAAACACGCTGGTCGCCCTTTGCCGTGACTCCCAGGTGCTCCAGATCGCCTGGCAGATTTCCGCACTGAGCCGCACCGCGCTCAGCGAGGGCGGCTCAGTTGAAATTGAATGGATCTCCTTCACCCCCGCCGTTGCTGGGCCCATTCGCAAATCGCGCCAGATCGCTGTCCCGGGCCCAGTTGGCAGTTTAGCGGCACCGGAATCGTCGCGGGCCTCGCTGGTCAGTGCCGCTCTCGGCCTGCGCTTAGGGGGGAAATTCCTGCCCTTGACGACGCTCAGCGTAGTCGAAGTGGGCGCCGGCCCGGACGATCCACTGTCCGTCGTGACCGCTCGGCCCCATGCCGCTGAGGCGGCCAAAGAGCTTGCGGCGCGCTATCGCCAGCTCATCTAAAAAAAATCCGCAACCGGCGCGAGCAGCGAGCCGACCTTGCTCGTCATGGGCAAATCCTTGATTTTTTTGTCGGTGAGAAGCGGAAGGGCAGGTAGGTTCGCGATGCGGTTGGCCATTGCCGTCGCATCATTCGGGCTGTGCGGCAATGCGCGCGCTGCCGAATACACGCAGGACGGCGCTTTCGAGCTGTGGCTGCAAGGAACCTACAGCGAGCGGCTGGGGGAGCGGCAATCCTGGACGGCCCTGCTCGGCGTGACCATCGCCTTCGATCGGCTCAATGCGCCGCGCATTCCGCTGCCCGGTGACGCCAAATCCGCAGCGGTTGCTCAAGAAGCCAGCGATCCTGGCGTTGCTCCAGTTGAAAAATCCGAGCCCGCCCGCGCAACGGATGCTCCGAAGTCCGCTTGGCGACTGTCCAACGCCTTGATTCAAGCTGCGGTGGTTGAGGCGCTGCGCACCGCTGGGGTAAAAGTCACCGACGAGCGACTGGATTCAATGCGTGCGCGCGCTCGTTCGTCGGCCGCGTTGCCCGAGCTGCGATTGGGCGCCGGACGCTCCACCGATCAGTCGCTGCGTCTGACCCCCACCGTCACCGATCCCTACCGTTACACGCAGGCGGGCGGTGCTGGGCTGTGGCTAGAAGCGCGCGTTAGTTGGAGGCTGGATCGATTGCTCTTCGCGCGCGAAGAGCTCGCGGTTGAGCGCCTTGCTCGCGATCAAGATCAGGTGAGATGGAAATGCGTCCGAGCGGTGATTGACGCGTTGTTTGCTTGGCAAAAAGCATTGATTGAGGAGGCCGATCCGCTGTTGAGTCCGGAGCAGCAGCAGCTGGCCCAATTGCGCGCTCTGCGCGCCGCGGCGGAGGTCGACGCGCTCACCGGCGGCTGGTTCTGGGGCAAAATGGCGGCGGTTTCCCAGCAAGCCGAGCAGGGCGAGTGAGCGGGTTTTTCCGGCTGGCGGCTGAGTTGTTTTGGCTGGCGCCAGTGGTGCCGAAACGCTACACCCTGGCGCGCGATGTCGGAAACGAAAGATTCGCTGCTCGTCCTCAAAAGGCGCATTGATGCGCTAAGGGGGCATCTTTGACGTCCCCAAGCTGGAACGCGAAGTAGAAGAGCTTGAGCAATTGTCGAGCGCACCAGATTTCTGGAACAACCAGGAAAAGGCACAATTGCTTATGCGTAA
>DATJEQ010000331.1:0-7687 GCA_035496495.1 Polyangiaceae bacterium | reverse complement strand
GATAGGCACGAATGATGCACTTAATGGGGTGAACCCCTCCGTGGAAGTCAAAATAGTGAGGTGATCTCCGCAGATTGGAACAGTAAGACTACAGACCAGCCCACTAAACTAGCTGAGACAATCTTGCTCATGAGGCATTTTGTCCCAGGTGAAATGCGACCTGTAACAGGAGGTATACAATGAACTCAGTTACACGCCCGCGGGCACAAACACCTATAGCGGCACGCAGAGTGGCACCACCCCCGCCACCCGTAGAAGAAGATGAGTACGAGTTGTGGATGCGCATTTGGGCCGACATTGTGCAGGGATCGGATCCGAGCCTGCTGCGCGTGTTCTCTCGCTACTACCTGCCTAGCATCGACGAGGAAGAGCTAGGAGGCGGCGATTAAGTGAGCACCACCACCAGCCACAACGCGGCGCCGAAGGCTAGGTCGTAGGTTACGGCTACGCCTCCGGCGACGGGGGGTCCGAATAGGATCATGCTGGAGGTGAGACTGGCGTGCATCAAGATGCCGATCAGCAGGCTGTGGGTGTGTTCGTACACGCGGACCATGAGCACACGGTATGGCGGTAGGAATGCGAACAGCGCGACGAGCATGAAGACGGGAATGGGCACGGTTCCGAACGCATTGGCGCTGCCCCAGAGGATGGCGAGGAAATGCCAAAGTCCCCAAAACAGGCCCATGATGATCCCGGTCTGCAGCAGGCTGTAGCGTGTGCGCAGCGTGGGGACTGCAAAGCCCGTCCAACCGAGTTCTTCGAAGAAGCCGGCGCCCAACCCGACGCTGAGGCCGAGCAGGATGAACCTGCCCAGACTGCTGGCTGCTGCTGGCCCCAGGGCGCTCGTACTGCCCGCCAAGACTGCGGGCGTGAAGTCGCGCGAGAACAATGACAGTGAAGAGAGGGTCACGAGCAAAACACAGGGCGCGGTGAGCAGTGCTACCGCGTACCAGCGCGGTGCAACTCGCCAACAGCGCAAGCGCTTTGCGTACTCACGCAAGCCTTGTCGCCCAGAGACAAGCGCCGTCATCAGGATCCCCGCGATCGATGGCCCCACGAGCATTGCGAGGTAAACGAACGGAAAGAGGCGCTGCGCTTCAGCGGGTGGAGCGGGGATCGGCCCTGATGCGATGATGGCGAACACCGCGCCCCATGACAGCCCGATGGCCAACGCGAAGTAACTCGTCGCTGGATGCTTGCGGAGCAGATCGATCATTGCACCGTTCTCCATAGGCCCAACGCCGATATTGCGCTCGCTGGCGCAGATTTTTCGCGCAAGAACTTTAGGTGGCCAAAACGATTTGCTGAATGAGTCGGCAAGATCTTCGCCAGGAGAAACCGCATGACCTGGGTGTTTGCAGCGTCCGTGCCAGGGCCAGGACCAGAAGCAGACCAGCGCAACGCGAGCTCAGCGGCTCGTCGAAACTGGTACTTTTACCCCGAGCCCCTCTTGGCCGCAGGTCATTGATTCTTTACTGAAGGGGCAACTCTGATCGGCGCAGTCTGTCCATTTTATGCGCGCTTTGTCGTAAATCCCGCTGATTCTAAGAATGAGCTGACAGCCATCGGGGCCTTCATAGCGAAAATCGTTTGCGCCGTATTCAGTGCCGTCTTCGTTCATTTGGGGATCCTGACCGAAACTCAAATTGACGGCGTCCCCCTCAAGAATATGGGTGCATGGAAAGTGCAACATTAGAGAGAAGTGCAAAGCGCGGTCGTCCGTTTGACGGGTCATCAGTACTTGTGAGGCTTCATCGGACTGCAACGCGAATGTTCTCACTACGGCGCCAGCGGCTGACTTTGCAACAGTCGATGATGGACTTTGCCCTGAGGGTTGTTGATAGAAAGGTGTCATTGGGTGGCTATCCGCCACGCAACCCGTCCCCAATAAGCCGATGACCAGGCAATGAAGGCGTAAGCAAAGCCTTTGTGTTCGCGTCAGCACTTCGGTGTCCCCCACCTAGTGCGCGGACGTTATCACTCGCTGACGCAGTCGCAAAGAATCGCGACGTTCGTCTGTTGGAGAAAACAGCTATCCGTTATTGGAGCGCTCTCATGTGTGGCATATTGTCACGAGCGTCAAAGCGGCCGCTGCATGATGTGGCAAGTTGTATCGAGCCAATAAAGGTTCGTCCCGTCGTGGAGTAACGAGGTAGCGCCGCCTTGATCGCGTGCCAACAATTCGAGGGGAGCCGCGGGGGCGAGCGTAGTCCGCAGGACATTGCCGTCGGCGGTGCCCAGATAGAGATTTGAATCCGTGAGGGTGAAGCCCGTTACGGTGCCGTCAATCGAAGCGACGGCTTCGGAGGAATCTTGTTGGTCGAGGAGGGCACGCAGAATCTGCGAGCCATTGGCCCAATAAGCATGCGTGGGCGTAATCTGGATCAAATCCTGAATGAGGGCGGTTTGCCCATAAGCGAGCAGCACGCGATTATTCCCATCAAGTGTATTGCTGGCAATCTCACCGTATTGCCCAGTCATGTAGGCGACGTGGGTGTCGTTGATGGCCAGGCTGACAAAACCGAAGTCATCGCTCGCGACCAGCAATGTTCCCGGGAGATCGCCCTGTCCCGCGCCCACCGACGAGCCATCAATGGGGATCGAGTACAGGTTACCGAACGAGAAGTACAATGAGCCGTTCGCAACCGCGATCCCTGGAGCTGGATTTCTGAGCGTGATGACCACTTGCGGTTTGCTCACGATCGGCAGTGGCTGTTTCATGATCGCGTCGCCATCGATCCAGTAGACACCATGAGCGTCGGAAATGATGGGGCCTGAAAACGGGCTAGCGTGGGCCAGCGGTGTCACTGCACCCGTGGCCGCAGCGACCATCAGCACTGACTGCGTGCTGCTTGGAGGATCCGTAACGAAGAATGCGCCGTTCGTTAGAGTCATGCGGGGGGTGCTGCAATTGGGGAGGGTTGCGACTTGGGTGGGGCCGACCGAGCAGGTGCCCGCATTGCAGCTGGCGCCCGCTGGACACTCAGTGCCGCACTGCCCACAGTGGCGCGGATCAGCAGGCAAGTTGACGCAATTGCCGTCGCACAAATCCGGGGCGGTGGCAGGGCACACGCACGCACCTGCAACGCAATCGGCACGGATGGGGCACGCGGTGTCGCAGGTGCCGCAATGCGTGCGATCCGTTTGCAGATCCACACAGAGCGCTGCGGCGCACTGATCGGGGGCATCGCTGGGGCACACGCAATGGCCGTCGACCGGATCGTGGACCATGTGCAGAACAGCGCACTCTGGTTGCTTAGGGGGCGAACCTTCGGCGAAGTCGTTACTGCCCCAGCACACAATGCTGCCTTCTTCCCGTACTGCGCAGTCGTGAGTCATTCCTGCGGCAACGGAGCTGTATTTCCCCGGCGGTAAGCCGGGTGGCACATTGTCGCCAAAGCAACTCACACTGTCGTCGGGGTTCACCGCGCACAAATGGGAAAATCCTACTGAGATTGATTTGAAGGTGGCATTGGTCATCGTGGGACTGAAGAATGTGGAGCCCCAGCAAGAAAGTGTTTCATCGATTTTCAAACCGCAGATGTCCAGGCCGTTCGCAGAGAGTTGAGTGAACGGCCCGCCGTGATCCGCGACTGCGTTGCAAAGCACGGTGCCGTCGGTCGTCAATCCACACGTTTCGACTACCCCTGTCGCGACGGATACAAATCTCGCATTAGACCGAGTGGTCGGAGCGCCAAACTTTGCCAGGGTCATTCCATCTCCCCAGCATTGGATTGTCCCGTCAAGGTCCACCGCGCACGCGAATCCGAACCCAGCCGACACAGTCGAGAAAGCTCCATCTGGCACAGTGAGGGGAGAGCCCTGAGTATTCCAACAGGCCAAAGTGCCATCCGTTCTAACTGCGCATGAAACGTCACTGCCCACGGATACCGACTTGAATGAACCAGCGGGCGCCAGCGCGCCCATGCCCCAGCAGATCAACGTTTGATCGGATTGCAACGCGCAGTTGTACGAAGGCCCTGCCGACATGGACACAGTGTAGATTTCACAATGATCGCCGCGCGTTCCCGGAGGGCAGTCGCACAGGGAGGGTTGCAGGGAAGGAACGGGAGTGCCGCCGTGCTGACACACCAGGGTGCAGCGTGTGGGGTCGGCGGGGTCGACAGTTTGCCCTACAGGGCAAGCTTCGCACTGTGTGTCTTTGGTGGTGGTGCCGCGGACAGCGAGGAACTGATCTGCGGCACACCGCGACCAAACGACGCACGCGGTCGTGGGATCGCTATCGTGGTCCCAGGTGCCGCTCGCGCACGCAATCGCCGGTTGCTCTCCGATGGCATCAATTCTGGGCTCTTTTCGGCTGCATCCTCCCAGTACGAGCCCCAGGACAAGCCCCGGGACAAGTAGAGCCAAACAGGAAAGGAAGGATCTAGCTGCCATTGATACTCAGTGCCCCCCGGCGTCGTTGCTTTGGTCAGCGATTCTTCCGGGTTGCTTAGGTGGCGTGCTTTCGCCCGAGTCATTGCCACCCCAGCAAACGATGCTGCCTGCTTCTGCCAATGCGCAGTCGTGGGAAAGGCCCGCCGCCACCGCGGTGAAAACGCCACTGGGTTGGGGCCCGAACACGCTGGCCCCCCAGCACCCCAAGCTACCATCGGGATTCACCGCGCACAAATGGGAGGCTCCCCCTGCAACGGATAGACCCACCGAGATCCATTTGAAAATGGAGTTCGTTTTTTCGGGGCCGAAGTATGTGGCTCCCTCGCACACCATCGTGCCGTCGATTTTCAAGCCGCAAAGGTCGGTTTCACTCGCGGAGAGCTGTGTGAACTGCCCGCTGAGAGTTGCAATGCCATTGCAAGTGACGGTTGCGTCCGATTTCAAGCCGCAGGTGAAGGATCCGCCCGTCACCACGGATACGAAATCCGAATCCGGCAAGGGCGAGGGGCGCAGGGTGCCATCAACGCCCCAGCACACGATGTTGCCGGCCAGGGTTACTGCGCATGACGAACCGAAAGCCGTGGCGACCGACAAAAACTGACCACCCGGTGGCGTGAGCGCAGCTCCCGCGTGATCCCAACAACTCAAAGTGCCATCGGTCCTAATTGCGCAGGTTGTTTGAACTCCCACGAACACCGACTTGAAGGCCCCTGGGGGTGGCGTTGGCCCATCGCCCCAACAGGTCAATGCTTCATCGGATTGCAACGCACACGTGTACGAGATGCCTGCCGAAAGCGCTAAAGTGTAGATCTCACAGTGCTCACCGCGCGTCCCCGCTGGGCAGTCGCACAACGAACCCGCATCATCGCCCAAATAAGCCCCTCCGTGCTGACAAACGGGCGTCAGCGGCGTAGCGGCGTCTGCAGCACTGTTCGTCGGTCCCGCGCGAGTGGGTGCACCTCGAGCGCCTCGCGTCGTCTCCTTTTCACCACATGCGACCAGCGACATCAATGCGACAAACCGGAACCAAACAAGCCGTTGGCAGCGCATTCGTGTCTGTTCTAGCACGCAAAACGAGTACTCGGGTATGATGCCTGAGGCGGCCGCCAGGGGGCTGCCACGGATTTATGGCGTCACCTGAGACCGAGCACGAGCTGACGAGGGAGCTGGCTGAGGCGCGTGAGCGCATACGGGCTCTGACGGATGCGGCTGCGATCGCGGAGCGCGATGCGGCGCGGTATCGGTTGTTGTTGGATCACTTGAACGTGGGTGTCTTTGTTTCGAGCCCCGAGGGGCGCATGCTCGAATGCAACGATCGCACGGTGGAAATGTCGGGCGAGACACGGGAATCGTTGCTGCGCAAGAGCTTGGTCACGCATTACGAGAATCCGGAGGATCGCACGCGACTGATTGCGGAGTTGAGGCGCACGGGGGCGGTGCGAAACCTTGAGATCTGGACTCGGTTGCGAGACGGCACGCGCAGGGCCGCGTCGATGAATGCGGTGCTGGCCCCAATTGGGCCGAACGGCGCCCCGTTGATCCTGGGCATGTTGGAAGACATCACTGATCGCAAATTAGCCGAAGAACGGGCAGGTGAGGGGGAAGACCGTTTCCGCGTTATCGCGGAACAATCGATGCTGGGCATTGCCATCCTGCAGGATGACCAGATCTGCTTCGTGAATCAGGCGGTCTCCGACATCAACGGTTACACGATAGAGGAAATGTCCAAATGGGGCCTGAACGACCTGGTCAAGGTGATCCACCCTGACGACGTTGAGTTCAACCTTGCGCAGGCGCGCAAGAAGCAAGCAGGCGACCCGAATGCGCTCGCCCACTACACCTACCGCCTGATCACGAAATCCCGCGAGATCCGTTGGATCGAACAGTATTCGCGCACCATCGAATATGGGGGGCGCAAAGCCAATTTCGTGACCATGATCGACATCACCTCGCGCAAGCTCGTGGAAACGTCGCAGACGCAACTCTCTTTGAGCATGGAGCGCACGGCGAAGCTTGAATCTCTCGGGGTATTAGCGGCGGGCATTGCCCATGATTTCAACAACCTGCTCGGAGGGCTGTTCGGGCATCTCGATCTCGCGCGGGCGCGTTTGGAGCCCCAGAGTGCTGCCTCGGTGCATATGGATCTCGCGCATGAGGCATTCGATCGAGCCAAAGCCCTGACCGGGCAGTTGTTGGCATTCGCCAAAGGGGGCGCGCCGGTACGGAAAGTGAACTCACTGTCGGCTTGCGTGAAGCGCTGCGTCGATTTCGCCTTGAGCGGGAGCAGCGTCAAAGTCGAGTACGATCTGCAGGAAGGGCTGTGGAACGCTGAGTTCGATGAGAACCAGGTGGCGCAGGCTTTCGACAACATCCTGATCAATGCCAAACAAGCGATGCCCAAAGGGGGCATGTTGCGCATTGTTGGCAGGAACATCGTTGCGGAATCAGGCCCAGCCCCCGAGCTTCAGCGCGGGCGCTACGTCAAATTGACCTTTATTGATCAAGGCCAAGGCATTGCCCCCGGTATCTTGGAGCGTATCTTCGACCCGTTCTTCACAACCAAGGAAGAAGGCAGCGGGGTCGGCCTCACTGCCGCCTACGCGATTCTCAAAAAGCACGACGGGTTCATTGAGGCCGAATCGCACGCCAGCGATCGGGCTGGCGCGGGGGCCACGTTTCACGTCTGGCT
This sequence comes from Polyangiaceae bacterium, assembly GCA_035496495.1. Lineage (GTDB taxonomy): Bacteria > Myxococcota_A > Polyangia > Polyangiales > Polyangiaceae > SZUA-265. The sequence goes on along the minus strand of DATJEQ010000331.1, from coordinate 600 downwards.
GCCCGCCAGCAGTGATGAATCACGCGTTGTGCAGCGCGCAGAGCGCAGCGCAAAAACCGGACACGGCCTCGTGCTCGTGATGGACGACGATCACATCGTGCGGCGCATGGTCGGAAGCATGCTCACAGCGCTCGGTTACGAGGCCATCACCACGAGCAACGGCGCCGAAGCATTGGAGCGCACTGCTGCCTTGCTCGCAGAAGGCAAGCAGGTCAGTGCTGCCTTGCTCGATCTCACTGTGCGCTCCGGGGAAGGTGGTCGTGAAACCGTGCGCCCACTGCGCGCACTGCTCCCCCAGGTTCCCATCATCGCGTCCAGCGGATATTCGGAAGATCCGGTGATGGCCGAACCCCAGCAATTCGGCTTCACCGCCAGCCTCCCCAAGCCTTTTCGGCTGAACGAATTGGGCGATCTGCTGAGCCAGCTCGTCGCGCGCTAGCTGACCTGTCTTAGTGCTTCTGCGCCTTGGCCCGCGTGGCGGCGATCATCGCTTCGAAGGCCTTGTTGAAGTCTTTTTCCCGGGCGTCTTTTTCGGCCTCGATTTGATCGAGGGATTTCTGGGCGTTGGCTTTGCTCTGGCCGAGTTGGGCGCGGGCTTTG
>DATJEQ010000330.1:0-8919 GCA_035496495.1 Polyangiaceae bacterium | reverse complement strand
CGGTACCGCCGACCTCCACGATCGCTACATCGGCTTGAGAAGTCGCGGCGCGAATGCGGCTTTTGATTTCATCCGTGATGTGCGGGATCACCTGCACCGTGGCGCCCAAATATTCACCGCGGCGCTCCTTCTCGATCACGGAAGCGTAGATCCTTCCGGTAGTGATGTTGGCTTCTTTGCCTAGGCGCACCGAGGTGAAGCGTTCGTAGTGGCCCAGATCCAAATCCGTCTCTGCGCCGTCGTGCGTGACGAACACTTCGCCGTGCTGGTACGGCGACATCGTGCCTGGATCGACGTTGATGTACGGATCCAGTTTCATGTGCGTGACCCGCAGGCCACGCGCCTCCATCAGAGCCCCGATCGACGCGGCCGCAAGGCCCTTGCCAATCGAGGAAACCACGCCACCTGTGACGAGGACGAATTTCGTCCGCCGATTCACCATGATGGGCGGACTTTGTAACACACGCGCCACACCTTTGCACGCCCGATGGCGAGCGCGCTGTCACAATCGCGAATCACGCAGCCACAACGCTTGGCCAGCGAACCGCACCGCGTGGTGCGCTGGGTTACGAATCGACACGAGCTAGAAATGGATGTCGAGCGACAGCCCAACTTTGCCATCTTCCGTTGCCAGCGGAAGCACCATGAACGAATCCACACCGGGCTTGTCGCCGCCGCCCGCCCGAGCACTCGCTACTGGCCGCGGGGCACTGTGCGGCAAGAATAGCGCTTCACCCATCACGGCAACGCCGCCCACCTGCCCGACCGCGCTCAGCGTCGTCATGAGTGTGCGCAACATCAAGGTGAAGGTGTTGCAGTGGTGCTCAGCATCCGCGCAACGCGTCTTGCCGAGCGCCTCGAAGGGACCGACGACGGGCAGCCGCAGATCGTGCGCGCCCGGCGAATCCGTCCACAGGTAACTCGTGCCCACGGCAGCTCCGTACCAACCCGCGGTGATCGCAGCACCGACAAGAAACATTGTTGTTCCAGTGCCTGACTCGGGCACAGCGGCTGGATCGGCGTCTTTGATGTGCTCCTCGGCGGGATCGCCGGCCCACGCCGAACCACTGACGCAGCCGAGCCCCACTGTGATCGCGCTCGCGAGCAAGCGCGGGCCCCACACACGCATGGCCCACACACGCAAGGGTTGCACCCAAGGGCGAAAATGCTGCGACATGGGCTGCTTGTGGCCGGCTTTTGTCGCGGGCGCAACAGTCAAAAATACCCAATGATCCCCAATATCTAGGGAATTGCCGCGGCGGCAAGCCAACGGCCCTCGGCGCTCAGGGCGAATCCGCGGGCTCGCGGCGAGAGCACCGCCACCTGATCTTCATGCCACAGCGGCACCACCGGCATGTCTTGCTGCAGCATTGCCGCGACCGCAGCGTAGAGCGCGGCGCGCTTTTCATGAGACGGCTCAGCCTGCGCTTGATCCAACAGCTCCGAAGTGCGAGCGCTGCGGTAGCGCGCGCGATTCTTCCCGACGCCGCCTTCGCCGGGAACCGCGCTTTGATGGAAGAACCAGCGCAGCACATTGGGCTCCGTCAGCTCCGGCATCTGCAAGATCGCGATCTGGTAGTCTCCGCGATCCAGCCTCTCGAATAGGGCCCCGCTGTCGAGTGGCGCAACTTGGGTGGGGAGCCCGGCGTCGCTGAGCATTTGAGCGACGGCGCGCGCGATGGGAAGGCGTGAGCGATCCGTGCTGGTGAGCAACGTGATGGGCTCCGGCATCGGCCCGTCTGTCGATCTCAAGCCGCCGAACACCGAGCGTGCTTTGCCCGCATCCATTAAAGGCTCCTGGGGGGCGCTGCCTGCGGCCCAATGTTGTGGCGGGAATAAGCCGAAGGCGGCTTGCGCTCTGCCCGCGAGCAAGGTGCGCACAATCAAATCGCGATCGATGGCCTGTGAGATGGCCCAGCGCACCGCTCTGCGATCCAACGGAGATCGCTCATTGTGAAGCAGTAGGTAGGTGACATTGGCACCCAGGCGCGCAGTAACTGTGACACCGGGTTGGCCTTCAAGGGCAGGCAAGAGCGTGAGCGGAATTGAGTTGGGCGCGATATCGCTGCGCCCAGCCATCAAACGCAGCACACGCACGTTGGCGTCACGAATGGTGCGCACCGTGAGCGCGTGCGCGGGTTTGGGCAGCACGCCGGTGTTAGATGGGGTCAATTCCACCCGATCGTCGTCGCGGGTGGTGACTTGATACGGCCCCAGCCCGTCGAGTGGGCTGCCGGCTGGCGCGCCCGCCTGATCTTCTCGCAGAATCGGCATCTCGAGATCCGTGAGCAACGTGGCGCGGGCGCTGCCCAAATGAATCACCACTGAGTTGTCTGGCCTGGGCTCGCAGCGATCGATGGCCTCCACAATGCTGCGATAAGGGCTGCCCAACGCCGGATCTCCCAGTGCACGCAACGTCGCGCAAACGTCGTTCGGGCGCAGAGGCCGCCCACTGTGGAACCGAACTCCACCTTTCAACATGAGCTGCAACGTCGACGGATCGACAAAACGCCAGGATTGCGCCGCGTAAGGCACGGGCTGCAGTGTTTGCGGATCGAGCCCCACGAGCCCGGCGTGAATCAGGCGCGTGACTTTGACGTCAATGCTCTGAGTGGAAAAGCGCGGGTCAAGGGTCGAAACTGAGCTGGGCACCACGATTTCCAGGGGGCGAGCGGAATCCGTATTCGGCTGGCGACACGCGAAGAGCAGCGCCGCGCACAGGACCCAAAGCAGATTGCGCATCTGCATCCCAAGCTGGCGTTTCCCGGTCTGGTGTTCCCCGCCCTGGCTTGCCACTGCGGCCCACTGTAACCTTCAGCGCACCCCCTTGACGAGCCCCTATGCCCTCGGTTGAAGCTGTGAAGCGACCCTTAACGCTGATCGCGTTGCTTGCCGCGTGCAGCGCGGTTGCCATTGGCGCTTGCGGCGCGCTGGCCCAGGCACAACAGGTGCCGGCAGCGCCAAGCGCCGCAACAGCCGCGTTGTCGCCCGCGACCCCTCTTGCCAGCAATGTGCAGGAGCTGACAGCAAAAGCCACCGCGCTGGGTGGCAAACTCGGCTTGCGCATCGTGCAAGTGCAGAGCGGCGCCGTGTTGGCCGAGGTGAACCCGCAGCTGCCCTTGAACCCAGCGTCGAATATGAAGATCGTGACGGCCGCGGTGCTCTTGGATCGACTGGGCCCCAATTATCATTTTGTTACCGGGCTGTACGGCAAGAAGGTGGGCAGCGAAGTTGCGGAATTGGTGCTGCGCGGCCGTGGAGATCCGTCGCTCAGTGCCTCCGACTTACTCTCGCTCGCGCGCTCGCTGCAGCGCAGCGGCGTGACCAAAGTGGGCGCCATCTTGGTGGATCAGAGTTACTTCGATGCCCAGTTCGTTCCCCCCGCGTTCGACGAGCAGCCCGATGAATGGGCACCGTTTCGAGCGCCGGTGAGCGCCGTCTCCGTCGATGGCAACGCGGTGACACTCAACGTGCAGCCGACGACACCGGGCTCTCCTGCACGCATCTGGTTCGGCCCGGAAGATGTGTTTGCAACCGCGGGCCAAGTGTTGACGAAGGAAGCCGGCTCGGGGCAGCACATCGGTTGGACGCTCAAGCCGCAATCTTCGGGTTTGGGCTCCGTGGTGAGCGGCTCAGTGGCCGCCGATTTGCCGCGCCAACAATTTCAAAAGCGCCTACACGACCCGCGGCTTGTTCCAGGGCAGGCGTTGCGAGGCATGCTGTTGGATCTCGGCGTGCAGGTGGGCGATCGCGTGCTGGAAGGGGGTGCGGATGCGAAAGAGCTTTTGGCATCGCGCGAATCCCCTGCTCTGTCTGAATTGGTCACACACCTTGGAAAAGACAGCGACAATTTTTACGCTGAAACACTGCTCAAAGTGCTGGGCGCGGAGCAAGCCGGCGCCCCGGGAACAAGCGCCGCGGGCAGCAGCGCGATCATCAAGTGGCTCGATGAGCACCAGGCGCTGGTGCCCGGTACGCAGATCATCAACGGCTCTGGGCTGTTCAATGCCGATCGCGTGAGTGCTGCCACCTTGTGCGCCACCCTACGCGCTGCCTTTTTGGATCCGCGCTTGCAACCCGAATATGTCGCCCAACTGTCCATCGCCGGTGTGGACGGCACGCTGCGGCTGCGCCTCAAATCCCTGGCGGCACAACGCTCAGTACGTGGGAAAACGGGTACTTTGAACAGCACCGTGGCGCTGAGCGGCTATGCGCTGGGGCAATCCCCGACGAGCACCATCGCCTTCTCCATGATCGTCGATGGCGTCTCCGGCCATCACAGTGAATTCCGTCAGCGTTTTGACGCGATAGCGGTGCAGCTCGCAGCTCAGGCCGCTGCCGCACATTGATTGACTGCACTAACAGCCCAAGCGCGCAGTGCGTCTGCGCCGCAGCGCCACTAGCAGCACGCCCAAGCAAACCCACGCCGGATGGCTGTGTTGCCCTGATGAAGCGCCCGGCAGCCGGCACGAGCAGGCGCCCGGCTGATCGGCGGAGCCTGGGGTTGTCAAAGTGACCCCTCCATTGCCCCCGGTAGCGCCGTGCGATCGAGTTGTACTCACGCTCGCTGCACCGCCCGGGCTCGTGCTTGCGCTGGAGTCCACGGCGGACGTGGAACCGCCCGCTGACCCAGAGTCCACCGGAGCTCCACCACCCGCATCCGTCTGTGGTGCAGCGATGCAAACGCCCGCGGAGCAGATCCCCGTTGCGCAGGGTGTCCCGTCGGAAGCCGGAGGTTTGGAGCACAAGCCGGTGTTGGGGTCGCACATTCCAACGGCATGACACGGGTCCACAGCAACGCACACGACGGCCGCTCCGGTGCAGGTGCCGTTCTGGCAGCTGTCGACCAGTGTGCAGCGGTTGGCATCGTTACACGGGAGATCATTTGCCGCGTTCGTTGTTTCACACATGCCGGTGGCGGCGTTGCATGCCGCAACGTGGCATTGATCGCCAACCACACAGCTTACGGGATTGGACCCAACGCAAGTGCCGCCTTGGCAGGAATCGGCTTGCGTGCACCCATCGCCGTCGTCGCAAGCGGTACTATCTGGGGCGGCAGACTGCTCGCACACCCCCGTACCGATGTTGCACGCGGAGAGGTGGCATTGGTCCGAGGGCGTGCACGTTACGGGGTTCGAACCAGTGCAAACCCCAGCCTGGCAGGTATCGGTTTGGGTGCAGGCATTGCCGTCGTCGCAGCTTGTGCCGTTGCCAACGCACGGCGTGAGCAGCTTGTCTGCCATCAGAATGCCGGAACCGGACTCGATATCGGTACCAGCCGCACCGATGTCGAGCGACGCGGGGAGCAGCATAGCGCGCACGGCAGCGGTAGCGCTGGCATCGCCCAGAGCAACAATGTCGGGGCGGGATTCGAGCAACAACGCGGCCATGGCGGCCGCATGCGGAGCAGCCGCTGAAGTGCCGTGGAATGGGTTGAACCCGGGGGTGGCCGTGGAAACGCCGTCCGCAGCGCTCAGATCCGGCTTCTGACGCAGAGTGCCGCCGCCAGATAGGAAGTTGCCCGGCGTGATGGCGGCGCCGGCAGTGTCAAAGAAAATGCGCCGGGGACCGTCGGAGCTGAATGATTCGAATGGATTCGTGGCGCCACCCACGAAGGGCCCACCCGAAGCGGTGCCCACATCGACAGCGCCGACGGCAAATGCGTTCGCTGCAGCGGCGTGCCCAAAGATCTCACCGGTACTCTGGTGGGAAACGACCCCACCGTAGGTGCTCAGGTGGATCATGCGCGTTGCCCCCGAAACCCTCGCGACCAAAAGTTGTCGGTTCACATCGTTGCGCCCTGTGCTGTCTATGAACTCAATGGGATCTTGCGTTCCATCCTGTGTCCCAGTGCTGGAATCCACCACACTGGAAAGAGATGAATTGAGCAGAAAGAGATCGTAATCGTTGGCTGAGCCTCCAATTGGATCCGACCACTGCAGCACCATCATGCCGGGCGGATCTGCCGTGATCGCGTTTGCTTTCGCGCCCGCGCCGAAATCATTCACGTCGAGCCAGCCCGATGTCGTGGGCGTTGGCAGTGTCGCGGGAGGGGCGACTGGGGCGTAGTCCCCCTCGTACCCGCTTGCGGTGCCATCCGCCTTGTTGCCATCGTTCCCCGCAGCGGAAAAGTAGAGCGCTCCGGCATTGGTGACTTGGTCGACAGCGTCGACAATGATGTCGTCTTCGAATGCGCCTTCGTTCAGGTAGCCGATATCGTCAACGATGATGTCAGCACCCGCGCTGCGCAGATCCAGAATGTTTTGCGCCATTTGCGCGGGCGAAGGCGCGCCGGTCGCGAAAATCAATTGGGCACTGGGCGCGAGATCGTAGACGATTTCCATCATTGCGGTGCCTTCATCGCCACTGCCCGCCTGCCCTGTGAGCACCGACAGTTGCGACGAATTGGGAAGATCACCGCTTCCCTGCCGGGCTGCCAGCGAGTCGACTCCGTCAGAGATCACGCCGACCGTGATGCCATTGCCACTCAGCGAATGAGTGCTGCGCGCCACATCGACTTTATGCGCGACATCTCCCTCCGAGGTGTTCACCTTGCGGGTAACCATACCGAGCGCCGGCAGGATTGAATGCACCTGAGGGTCGCCTGCTAGGATCTCCAAGGCGTCGAGCGGCACGTCCGCCTGCACCGCATGAAATCGCGGCACACTCGCCACCACCTGGCCCCCAAGCGTCACAATGTGACCGAGTAAGGCGGGATCGACGTCTGCCTTGATGTCGACCCGAACCGCACCCGAAGCGCTTTGCTTCACCCCGCGAGGCAAAGCGCTCACGGGGCCGACTTGAGGATCGCCACGATGCAGCTTTACAGCGATAATCAGCTGTGAAGCCAACTTCTTCTGCGCCGGCGTGCGCGAACGCTTTTCCAGCGCGAGTGCTTGGATCTGCTCCAACGCAGTGCTGCCGATAGCCGGATCCGGATCGGCAACGACTTCCACCGCAGTCTTCGCACTTGCCGCGCTCAGAGCTTCAGAGGCGCCGCTCGTGGAATGTGCGCGCGTCGGCGCCCCTTCGGGACCTGAGCAACCGCTCAACGCGCAGCAGTCCAGCACAGCGCAGACAAGCAGGACACGCCGTGTTGCGGTTCTCATAGGATGAGGGATGAATCTAGCTCAGAACAACTGGGCCATAAAGCGCACTAGGCGCAATTTACCCATGATATCTGCCTTCTTTTCGACTTCAACGTGCTCGATCAGGGGGCTGATCAGGCTCAGGTGGGGGACGCCCGCGGCGTCGAGTTCACGCGTGGCCCAGGCAGTCTGGCTGGGAGGGATCACCGAGTCGCTGGCGCCGTGCAGGAGGTATACCGGGATGTGCAGTGATTTGAGACGATCTTTGGGTGACAGCTCGGCGAGTTCAGCGCCGTGCTCAGCTAGGATCGCGAGCAATGCGCCGGAAAGCTCAGCGAGGTGCTGATTTTCGAGCAGGTTGAATAGGTGTCGCCCCTCTTCTGTCTGCAGCTGCTGCGCGTGGCGACGCGCGCTGTCGCGATCTTCGTGCAACCACGCTTTGAACGCGGCGCTCAGTGTTTCTAGGTCGGCCTTCGGAGCAAGGTGATCTAGATACTGGTAGGCCAGGATCACAAGGCCGTATTCGTGTGGCGTCGCGCTGCGCGATCCTTCGGGGGTTTCCACCTGGCCAGTGATCAGAAACTGCATCACCTGCAACAGATCGTAGTGCCCACCGACACTGGTGACGTATTTCAAGTGCTGCTCGCTCTGTGGATGAGTCGCAGCAATCAATCCAAGCCCTCCCGCGAAGCTGAACCCGATCAACCCCACGCGCGCCGCGCTGACGACATCGTGACGCCCTGCGAGGTAGGCGACTGCGGAGTCGATTACGGCAATGTCGTGGACGGAAACGCGGTACTCGGTGAGCTCCCGCAACTGGGGCGTCAGTACCACAAACCCAGAACGCGCCAGTGCCCGCGCGAAGGGCACTAACCTCCCCTCGTCGATTCCCTGATAATGAACGCCGTGTGCCACCACCACGCCCGGGCGCGGTCCCGATCCCGCGATTCGATACAACCGGGCTCGGATCGGCTCAGGCGACTGTGCAATCTCAATCTCCGTCTCCTCCAATGGCTCTTGTCGTCCCGTGGCATACTCACCAGCAGGCGTAGTAAACCGCGCCAAGAACAGCGCACCCCGAACGTACCGCTCCACCACCAATCCCAGGGGCACAAGGACAACGAGACACGCCAGGATCGCCGCAGCGCGCCTCCCCTTGCTCACGGCGTGTGAGGGCCCCGCCACCGGGAAATCAGTGACACCCCGAACGGCTACTGCGCCTGGAGCGCGTCGTAGTCATTGATGTCAGGCTCGTATTCGGATTTGTCCAACAGGGCGATCGAGATGAACAGCGAGACGAACAAGAGAGAACTCACGAACACGAGCGCGTTGAACGGCCGGTCCCAGCGCAAATGCATGAAATACAGCGCGACCAGGGCAGCCTTGAGGGTGGCGATGCCCATCGCTATGATCAAATTCACCGAGCGACCCAAATCGATTGAGGTCACGGTAACGGTGATCACCGTTAGCACCATCAACGCGGCCCACACTCCCACCAGCAGGTGAACCGGGAGCACATGGGCAAAGCCTCCGTGGCCATTTCCTTCGTGTTTGTCAGACATATTGCCTCCGGTAGCCTTCAGTGGATCAAGTACAAGAGCGGGAACAGGTAGATCCAAATCAAATCCACCAAATGCCAATACAGCGCCGCGTAATCGATGGGCCCGAAATATTGGGGGCCAAATTCACCCTTGAGCGCCCGCCGTAGCAGCCAGAACCACACGATGATCCCACCCAAAACGTGGATACCGTGCAGACCGGTCATGCAAAAGTAGATACTGAAGAAGCGCCCCACGTGGGCTGGGCGCTTGTTGAATTCGCCGTGCCCGAG
>DATJEQ010000329.1:0-3834 GCA_035496495.1 Polyangiaceae bacterium | reverse complement strand
CGGTTGGCGGCAACGGCGAGGCAATAGATGTAGGCGTTGTTGGTCTCTGGGTCAGGGCGCATCAGGAACTGTCGCTGGGTGCAGCGGCGGGTGAACATGTAGATGCGGCCGGGGATAACGTCGCGGGCTAGGGTCATGCCTCGCTGGTCGGCTCGTCCGCGCTGTCAGTTGCGAAGAAAATCAACCCCGGAGGGGGATTCGGCAGCAAAATCAACCCCGGAGGGGGAAAGGGCTGGATTTGAGCCCGCGCAGCGCACCAAAATCGCTAAATCGTATCCCAGGGGTACTTTTCGGTTTCGAAGGCGTAGTTGGCGAGGCTCTTGATGGCTTCGTCTTCGTTGTCGTCTACGGCATCGAAGTTCTGTTGGATGCGAATTTGGGCTTGGGAGGCGAAGACTTGAAGGATCTCGATCTCGTGGGCGGCTTCCTGCGCGCCTTTTTGCTGCAATGAGGTGTTCACGCGGCTGATCACGCAGGCGAGCACGAACAGATCGATCATGATGTCCGCTAGGCGGCTGGTGGCGAACTGTTTGCCGATGATGTTGGCGCCGTGTTTGCGCAGAACGCGGCCTGCCGCCATCGCGAGCTTGCGCGTGGCGTCTTCGAAGACAGCCGCTTGCTTGCGCAATGCGGGGTCGATCTGGGTGAGGCTGCCTTTGACTCGGTTGATGTTAGTGGCCAGGCTGGCCTGGCGGCGCGCGTAATCGCGCAACACGCCAAAGCCTTTGACCGGCGCGTCGAACACGCCGCGCAGCGACCCTGCGAGCTCCTTCAATTCACTGCCCACGTCGTCCATCGCCGTCAATGCGATGAACAAGCGTAAAATGTCGTTAGTGCCTTCGAAAATGCGATTGATACGCGCGTCGCGCACGATGCGCTCATAGGGGAAATCGCACATGTAGCCGTTGCCGCCGGCCGTTTGCAGCGCTTGATCCGCGGTACGGAATAGTGCCTCGCTGGCGAAGACTTTGCTGATTGCCGCTTCGATCGCGTAATCCTCATACCCGCGATCCGATAGTGACCCCACCATCGTGACGGCAGCCTCCGTCGCGTAACAATCGACCAACATTTGCCCGATCTTCTGTTTGACCAACCCGAATTCACCAATCTTCTTGCCGAACTGCACCCGTTCGTTGGCTTGCTTGCTAGCAAGCTCAATCAATTTCTTCATCGCGCCAATGGAGCCGCCGCCCAAACCGGTGCGGCCGCTGTTCAAGATGTTCATGGCCACCTTGAAGCCTTTGCCCAATTCGCCCAGCACATTTTCGTGTGGCACCCGGACGTTGTCGAAGTGCACCGTGGTGGTGGAGCTGGCGCGCAGCCCCATCTTGTCTTCGTGAGGCCCGACGCTCACGCCTGGCATGTCCTTCGTGACAATGAACGCCGACATGTTGCCGCGCTTGTCGGCGGGGCCCGTTTTGGCGAACACGGTGAAGAAGCTCGCGATGCCGCCGTTGGTGATCCACAGTTTATTGCCGTTCAAGATCCAATCCGATCCATCGCGGGTCGCGGCGGTCTTGATGGATGCGGCATCCGAGCCCGACCCGGGTTCGGTGAGGCAGAACGCGGCGATCATCTCGCCGCTGGCGAGCTTAGGCAGGTACTGGGCGCGCTGTTCCTCGGTGCCGTACAAGAGCAACCCGCGCATACCAATGGAGCTGTGAGCCCCCACCGTCACGGCAACGGAAGCGTCGTGTTTGGCGACTTCTTGCAGGGCGCGGGAATACGCCGTGCTGCCAAACCCCATGCCGCCCTGAGCTTCGGGGATCACCAAGCTGAACAGGCCGAACTGCCGCAGCTCTTCGATGAACTCGGCCGGCATCTCACCGTGGCGGTCCCATTTGCGAAAATCCTCAGCGTGCGGGCCCAGCACATCGCCGATGGCTTGGGTCACTGAAACGAGGGTTTCCCGCTCCGCGTCGGGGATTTTCGGAAACGGCAGAATGACGTCTTCTTCGATTTCCCCCATGCACAACGCGCGCATGAAGCTCTTGCTCTTGTCGTCGCTCACGGTGATTTTTCCTGGTAGGAACGCGAGTTTCCATAGTTGGGCATTTGGGGCAGGGCGGCAACTGGGCTCACCGCGGCGCCGGTTCTAAGATTAGGGCTTGCGTAAGCGGCGCAATCGGCCAATGGGCCTGCAAATCCCTCGGTGACGAGACGAAAATCATCCATTACGCACAGCCCATCTTTGTCACGGCCGAGGGCGTGTCAGGGTAACTAAGGCAGCGCGATGTCAGGGCTCCGCATCACAGGCTCAGGGAGGTACGTCCCCGGGCACCCTTACACAAACCATGACCTTTCCCGCGTCATGGACACGAACGACGAATGGATTGTTCAGCGCACCGGGATTTCACAACGACACTTCGCGCCGGATGGCGTGGGTGCGTCAGATCTCGCGCTGCCCGCGGCGCGCCTTGCGCTGGAAGCCGCCGGCAAGCAAGTGAGCGACGTCGATTACATCCTGTTCAACACCATGACGCCCGATCATATCTTCCCCGGCTCAGGTGCGCTGCTCGGTGCCAAGTTGGGTTGCCCCGGTGTGCCCGCGTTGGATCTGCGCGCGCAGTGCGCTGCGATGGTGTTCAGCTTTCAGGTCGCGGATGGGCTGCTCAAGAGCGGCGCAGCGCGCTGCATTCTGCTCATTGGTGCGGAAGCTCACGCAGGCTTCATGCCTTGGGTAGATTGGGACATTTTAGAGAAAGACACGGGTCGTAAGCCGGCGCCCGCGGACTATGAGCGCGCCACGCGTCACCGTGGCTTGGCTATTATTTTTGGCGATGGTGCGGGCGCATTGGTGTTGGAAAGCGGCGCGCCGCTCGGGGCGGGTGTGCTTGCCGTCGATATTCATTCCGATGGTCGCTACACCGACGAGCTGTGCTTGAGGCCCGGATTTCGTCGTCGTCCCTATTTGAGTCAAGCGGATGTGGGCAGTGAAGATCTGATCCCCCACATGAATGGTCGCGAAGTGTTCAAGCACGCCGTGAACAATCTGCCGCAGTCGGCGCGCGCGGTGTGCGCAAAAGCGGGCGTTGCCCTGTCGGACGTCGATTGGTTCGTTGCGCACCAAGCCAATGATCGCATCAACGGCCTGGTGCAAGCGCGCCTCGAAGTGCCCGCTGAAAAGGTTCCCTCCAACATTGCGAAGTACGGCAACACTTCCGCCGCCACCATCCCGATCCTGCTCGACGAAATGCGTCGTGACGGCCGGTTAAAACCCGGTCAACTGGTGTGCTTCCTGGCGCTTGGCGCAGGGCTGCACTGGGGCAGCGTGCTGGTTCGCGTGTAGCGCATGTGATTTTTTCCTAGGCCATTTGCGTCGCCAGTCTTGATGCGTGACGCACCGGGATTGGTTGCGTATGCTGGTGTCGTGCCGTCGGCCGATTCTGCGCGGTTCTTTGATTGGTTGGCGTCGGATCTGGCGCCGAGCGAGGAACCCGCGAGCTTGATTGAGCACTTTGGGCGGGGGTTGGCTCAGTTGGGTACTGGCGTAGAGCGCATCAGTGCTTGGTTGCCCACATCACATCCAGAGCTGTGGGGCACGCAGATTGTCTGGGTCGCGGGCAGCCAAGCCGAAGTCATTCAGCGGCCGCACGATGTTTCCCAGACGGCCACGTACCAGAACACGCCGGGGCAAGCCGTGTACGAGAGCGGTAAGGCGCAGCGCTGGAGGCTTGATGGCGATGTCGGTCAGTTGCCGTTCCCCATGTTGCAGGAGTTCGCGGCCGCCGGATACACGGACTACTACATCCGGCCCTTCTTGCTGCACCATGAGAAGGCGTGGGTGGCGTTGGTGTGCCGCAAATCCGGCGGGTTCATGGACGCGGATTTGGC
>DATJEQ010000328.1:0-2181 GCA_035496495.1 Polyangiaceae bacterium | reverse complement strand
GGGGGGGGGGAGCGCAGAACTCACCTGAAAACTGTAGTAATATTAGGCAATTATCTGCTGTGACAGGCAATGTCCGTCAGAGAATTGACATCTGAACAGCCGCCCAGTAAAAACACTGAACAAATGTCGCTTTCAGCCATGTGGGGTGTTGCTTCTGTCGCTGCCGGCCTTGCCTCCTGCGCCACTGACTGCACCATGCCGCGTATGAGCTGCATGCCCCACATGAGCTGAAAGTGATCAGAACCAGTTGATTTGAACCGGCCGCGTAACGTCAAGCTAGTAGCCGTAAGGAGTTGGGCACCATGGAAGACAAAGCAAAGACCAAAGCACTCGAGCTCGCAATCGCCAGCGTTGAAAAGGAATTCGGGCGCGGCGCCATCATGCGCTTGGCGGATGGGGAGAATATCGGGGGCGACGTCTCGGTAGTGCCTTCCGGGTCACTCGGGCTGGATATTGGTCTGGGCATTGGCGGTTATCCGCGCGGTCGCATCATTGAGATCTATGGCCCTGAGTCGAGCGGTAAAACGACGCTCACCCTGCACGCGATTGCCAATGTGCAGCGCTTAGGCGGTGTCGCGGCGTTCATCGACGCGGAGCACGCGCTGGACGTGACGTATGCACGCAAATTAGGCGTGAAGACGGACGAGCTTCTGATCAGCCAACCGGATTACGGCGAGCAAGCGTTGGAAATTGCCGAAATGCTCGTGAGCTCTAATGCCGTCGACATCGTGGTGGTCGATTCCGTGGCGGCCCTGGTGCCCAAGGCGGAAATTGAAGGCGACATGGGCGATTCGCACGTGGGCCTGCAAGCGCGGTTGATGAGTCAAGCCTTGCGCAAGTTGACTGGCACCGTGTCTCGGTCGAAGTGCATTCTGCTCTTCACCAATCAAATCCGCATGAAGATCGGCGTGATGTTCGGAAGTCCGGAAACAACCACCGGTGGCAATGCGCTCAAGTTCTATTCCTCAGTGCGTTTGGACGTGCGCCGTATCGGCGCTTTGAAGGACAGTCAGCCGGATAAGAAGGGTGAGCTTGCGGTGATCGGCAATCGCACGCGGGTGAAGGTGGTGAAGAACAAGATGGCGCCCCCATTCCGCGAGGTGGAGTTCGACATCCTTTATGGTCGGGGTGTCAGCCGCTCCGGGGAAATCGTCGATCTGGGGTCAGATTTGGAAATCGTGCAGAAGAGTGGTGCGTGGTATTCGTTCAACGGCGAGCGCATTGGGCAGGGCCGTGACAACACGCGGCAGTATTTGGAAGAACATCCCGAAATGCTGGCCAAGATCGAAGCGAAGATCTTCGAGCACTACAAGCTAAAGCGCAATGTCGTCAGCGCTGCTAATACTGAAGCGGGTACCGTCGGAAGTGCAGCACCGAAGGCGGAAACACCCAGCAACGGAGCCAAGCCCGCTGCAGCAATGAGCGCCGCTGCGCAACAGAAGGCACGAACGGTTCGGGCGAATTAAATCGATTTCCTGGGAAACCCAATTGGGAGGGGCAATTCGTGAATTGCCCCTAGATTTCCCAAGCGAGGCCAAGGAACCAGGTGCGAGCACCCACTTGCATCTTGTTCCCTGAGCCGAAACCGTCGAGGTTGCTGTTGTAGTACTCGAAGAACAGGTACGAGTTGTTGACGCCCAGCGTTGAGTCCAGCTCCAGCGCCGCCGAGGGATCGAAAACATCGAGCAGCAGCATGCCACCCAAGGCGTACTGATAGCCATACGAAGTGCCGCGCCCCACTGTGTTGCCCACTCGGGAAACGCCGCTGCCATCGCTGGTCCACCATAAGGAAGCACCCAGCCCCAACTTGGCATAGGGCACCAGAGGGATCGGTGTCTTCTTTGCGATCACGTCGGCACGCAGGACGGCGGCAACGTACACGGGTAAGAGCGACAGCGAAGCCTCTTGGGTGGCGCGCGTGACGCCATCGGTGAGGAACGTCTTCCCGCTCATGGTGGTGTATCCCAAGCCAAAACCAGGGCCCAAAGTGCCCAGGTACGGAATGCGCAGCGCTTGCCAATCGAACTCGGCGGCCAGCATGTAGCGATTCTTAGTGCCGAACATTGTGGCGAAAGGTGTGGCGCCGCTTCCGAATTCATCGTCAACGCGCGGCAAGTAAGGCCCGAAGCGAACTTCAAACGCGAAATCTTGTGGAGACTCGTACTCTTGTTTG
Organism: Polyangiaceae bacterium; assembly: GCA_035496495.1. GTDB lineage: Bacteria > Myxococcota_A > Polyangia > Polyangiales > Polyangiaceae > SZUA-265. Next base: position 8 of record DATJEQ010000328.1, on the reverse strand, counting down.
TCGTGGCC
>DATJEQ010000327.1:0-5393 GCA_035496495.1 Polyangiaceae bacterium | reverse complement strand
CTCAACCTCACTGCCCGCATTGATGCCACCCAAGCAGCCGCGCCAACAAGCACGACGCACTGACTTTACCGATCGAGTGGACACCCGAGAACGACATTGATTTGGTGCGGACCGCCTACGTTGAGAGCGTCGCAAGCGCTTCCCTGCAGCACCACATGCTGCTCTTGGTCGTCTAAGGTGTAGGAGGTGACGGAGAGGGGGCTGCAGTCCAGAAGCACGTCGCGGATCGGGCAGCCCGACTGGCTAATCGCAATGAGGCAACTTACCCTTCTGGCGGGGCCCGCATGACCCCCCGCATCAACTCCGCTCCCCGCATCAACTCCGCTCCCCGCATCAACTCCAGCGTCAATGCCAGCGTTGTTAGCGTCAATGCCAGCGTCGGGAAGTCCAGGCACCTGCACGCACTGCTGAGGCAGGGTCAAATCCTCGTACGGACAGCGCACGTCGCACACGGTGCTGTCTGTTCCGCCTGTTCCGCCAGAACCGCCTGCTCCGCCGTAAACGCCGAAGCCGCCAAGCGCTGGTACCTGAGCACCCCCTTGTCCCCCCGAGGCCGTCGCGCCAACTGCGCCCGAGGCGCCGCCTCCCGCGGTTCCAGCGGGGGCATTGCTCGTTCCTCCCGAATGCTCGTTGTTTTGAGCCCACCACGCGTCTTTCGACTGGCCGCACGAGGCAGTGAGCACGCCAGCAGCAGTGGCCGCAAGCGAACACCAAAGACGCCTCTTAGGCGAGCCCTCCATCAATGAGAGCATGCCATGTCGAGCGCGGCGGACAAGGACAACTGAGCCAGCCGGATCTTAGGCATCGACTGGGCAGCCCAAAACCACGTCAATGCGGTGAGGTGCCGGCGCGCTGAGTGCGTCACAGGCACTGCCTTGGAGCACTACCTGTTGACGATCCGCGGTGTAAGAATCCAAGTCGAGTGGCGCGCAATCTAGAAACACGGAGTATAATAGGTGGCAGTACGACTGATCAACGGCGATCGCGCAGCTGACTCTGTGGTTTGAACTCGGGCGAGGCCCTGCGCTAACCCCTGTATCGGCCCCGGCGTCAACATCCGCGTCAGCGCTTGCGTCACTCGCGTCAACGGCGGGGTCAGCAAGCGCGGGAAACTGCACACACAGCTGGCTAGTAGGGGAATGACCGAAGGCGTCCACGGTAGAGTGGTCCGAACAGCGTAAGTTACACACGCTGCCGTCCGACTCGGCACCCCCGCTGGTGGCACCACCGAGGCCCGACCCCAACGGGGGGTCTATTGGCGGCCGCACAGTCATCGTCGCTGCGACCGTCCCGCCCGACGCACCGCCGCCTGCCGTTCCGGCGGAAGCACTGCTCGCTCCCCCTGAGTGCTCATTGTTTTGAAGCCACCACGCGGTGTTGTTCGACGAGCCAGTGCACGAAGCGGTCAGCACGCCAGCAGCAGTCGCCGCCAGCGAACACCAAAGACGCCTCCTGGGCGAGCCCTCCATTGAGGGAAGTATGTCACATCGACCACCGCGGACAAGTCCGCGAACCGCGGGCCCGGCAACTCAAGGCATCGCGCCCTGGACGATCCAGGTGTGGATGGTGTCGAGCTCAGCGGTGGTGACGACGTGCGCAGAGGGGGCTTGGGGCATGTGGTCGCCGCAGCCGTTGGCGGTGTTCTGGTGTTCGTCGAGGGCGATCTTGATCCAGAGCAGGCTGTGATCCGGATCGCCGGGAACAACGCGGCGCTTGGTGCCGTCCAAATATTTACAGGTGCCGGCCAGGGCACTGGTGATGGCGGAATTGGTGACGAGCGAATCGTACGTCCAATTGAAGCCACCCTTCATTTGCATGGTGTGACAGGGCTCGCAGTTCGCGGCGATGATCGGCGCGATATCGTTCGCATACGTCGGGTTAGCGACAACAGGCGGCGATCCGCCTTGCGCGACCGTTCCCGTGCCGCCCGTGCCACCTGTAGCCGGAGCGCCACCGGAGCCAGAGCCGCCCGCGCCATTGGGATTCATGACAGGATCTTGCGAGGGCAGGGCGGCAGTCGAGAACGCGGGGCTTGTTACGATCGCTTGAACGAGCGAGGTGAATTGAAACTGGCTGCCGGAGAACGCAGCCACGATCTGATTGATCGCCGGCGCTTCGTTGCCTTCGGCGCCTTCGACGTGACCGAGCGCGTAGCGGTAGAGATTGCGTGCGGCGCACTCTCCCACTTTGGCGTCGTTGCGCAGCAGGGTCTCCAGCTCACGTGGCCCCGCAAAGGGTTGGCCATCCAGATCGCCGCTCGGATCGATCATCTGCCCCACATCCATAGTGCGGAAGCTGCCCATGGCATCGAAATTCTCGAACGCGAGGCCCATTGGGTCCATGATCGCGTGGCAGGTGCGACACGGATCCACCGAGCGGTGCATCTCAAGCTTCTGGCGCATCGTTTCGGTGGCTGCGTTGGCATCATCCGGCAGTGGCGGCACATTCATGGGCGGGGGAGGAATGTTCACGCAGCGCAACATTTCTTGGATGAACTTGCCGCGATAGGTGGGCGAGGTGCCGGTTGCATGCGCATTGAGCGCCAAGAACGACGCCTGGCCTAAAAAGCCCGCGCGCATTCCCGAATCCGGTAAGGTCACTGGTACGAAATCCGTGCCGGCCACCGCGGGCAAGCCGTAAAGCTGCGCCAACTCGCTGTTCACGAAGGTGTCGCGCGAATCGAACATGGTGCGGTAATCAGTATTGGGCGTGAGCGCGATGTTCGCCATGAAGCGCGCTGTTTCCTCACGCATCGCGGGGCCTACTGTCGCGGTGTTCTGCGGAAACGTCGTGGGCAACTGCGGCAGGTGATCCAAATCCGTCAGACGGAAATACTCAGTGAAGAAATTCTTCACTGCATCCGTTGAACGAGGCGACGCGAGCAAGCGCGACACCTGAGTGTTGAAACCGTCGGTGCTCGTCAATTGATGCGCATCGGCGGCATCGAGCAACGCGTCGTCCGGCGTGGTGTTCCACAGGAAGAACGAAAGCCGCGTGGCAAGTTCATAGTCGTCGAATTTGCCCAGGCCAGGATTTGCCGGATCCGAGGAACTGATTTCCTCGCGATACAGGAAATGGGGCGATTCCAGCAGCGCGGCGATGCCGTATTCGAGGCCACCGTAGAAATCATTGAGCGACGTTTGAATGGGGTTGACCAATGCCGTCAGGCCGGAAAGCTCAGTGGCGGTCAGTGGGCGGCGCCAGGCACGACGACCGATCTTTCCGAGGAAAGCAGAGGTGCAGGTGTCGTCCGTCGCGCCTGCGGGCGTACAACCCAGCAGCGCGGCGCGCGCGGTGACGTCAGACAGTACCGCATGCGCGATCTCCAACGCGGCAGACTCGAACTGCTCCGTGATCGTCGCCGAGAGTGCCAGCCGCGCGGCCGCGATGGAAACGAAACCGCTGAGCGCGCTGTCGGCTTCGAACTGCGTTGTTGGCAAAGCGCCGGCGCCGAACAAGTCTGTAATGCTGTTGCGATATTGGGTCAGTGTGAGTCGACGCAACCCGCCTTCAGCCGGAACGAACACCGCTGGGTCAATGACTTGCCCCGTCATGCCACCGTTGGGATTGCTCGCGCCGCCAGTGCTGTTGCTGGCACCGCCCGCGGAGTTCACGCCGCCACCCAATCCGGGCACGCCGTTGCCGTTGCCGCCGCCGTTGCTGTTTGTAGCGTCGGCTCCGGACTTGCCCCCGCACGCCCAAGCCGTCGCGCCCGCGAGCACTAAGGCCCAAGGCAAAGCGCGATTGAGTGAGAAGCGCGAGCGCGACATGCAGCGAATTTATACCACCTTGCATGGGGGGTCGGCGGGAACAAATGCCCAGATTTACCCGACATTTACCGGGCACGGGGGCCCCGCGCTCCACTGAGGCCGCATTTGTAGCGCACAGCTGTTTGCGGGACGTGGCTTGTCGTCGTTGGGGCCTCTGAAGAGAAGGGGCCTAACTCATGGTACGGTGCACGGACATGCGCGTTCTTGGTCGAGTGGCTTGCGGCGCTGTTCTGTTTTTGTGTGCCTGCAGCGGATCCGACGGCGGCGCCACGACGATGATGGGCGATTCCGCGATTGCAAACGGAGGCGACGCAGGCAGCGCCAACTCGGGGGGCGCAGCGGGTTCGACTTCGCTCACCCCAGGGGGGAATGACGGCGGAGGAATGGGCGGTGCAGGAGCGAACGGCGGCGGAGGTTCTTCGCTCATCGCGGGCGGTTCGGCTGGGCTCGGTTCGGCTGGGCTCACCGGAGCCACCGGATCCACCGCGGGCGGTGGAAGCGGCGGTTCGACGGGGATCACCCTGGGCGGTGCAGGCAACGGCGGAACGAGTAGCGTCCAGCCGGCGGGCGATCCGTTCCAGATCCAACTCGATTACACCTACGACACCCAGGGCGCGTTCATGGACAACGTGCGTCGCAACGAACTTGATTACGCAGCTCACATCTGGGGGTTGTTCATCGCTTCCGATTTCGAGGACATTCCGGCGGGCACTCCGCTGCGTGCCCGGCCGCCAGAAATGCCAGACGCCGCGGGCATGGTCTTCAGCGTCGATTACACCATTGATGACTTAGCCCTCATCGTGGGTTTCGCCGCCATCGACGGCGCAGGCGGCGCGCTCGCCAATAGCTCCTTGAGCTTCACAGTGAACGGCATAGAGCCCGGACTCGCGCAGAGGCTTGATGCGCGATATTACAGTAATCCGTTCCAACCTTGGATCGGCAGAACGACCTTCGACGTCGACGAAGCCTGGTTCTTCGATTCAACTCCGGAAACCTTCGACGACATCCCCATTGCGCAGAACGATTTTCTAGAAACTGCGATGCACGAAATGGGGCACATGTTGGGCATCGGCTCCGCCGCAGCGTTCACCGACTTGGTGGTGAATGGCACCTTCCAAGGGGCCCGCGCGATGGAGGTCTATGGAGCTGCAGTGCCGCTCGCACCGGACAACGTGCACATCTTGCGCAACACCATGAGCGGTGGACGTCTGCCCGTGATGGAATACGGCAGCGCCCCCGGCCAGCGCAAAGCCCCGACCGAACTCGATCTCGCGATACTGGAAGACCTGGGCTACCAAATTCGTTGGGACGTCTTCAACGCAACCGCAGCGGACGCGACGAATTAGGCGCGCGGATTTCGGGGGCGCCCAATCGGTCGCGCTGCTCGATGGGTTACGTAGTTTTTTTTGGCCTGGTCACGAAAAAATCAACCCGGCAGAGGTAAGCGGTCCTAAGTAGCGCGGTAGTTCATTCCAAAATCCGCTTCCACAATGACTTCACGCTACGTCGCGATTGCGCTTCTGGAACAACCCCGAACAACCCGTTGACTCTAAGTAGCGGTGAAATTGTGCTCAAAGGGATCGCGGGCAGTGGGTGTGGCGATTAGCTGACGCGCCAAATTCT
>DATJEQ010000326.1:0-6109 GCA_035496495.1 Polyangiaceae bacterium | reverse complement strand
GTAAGTCTTGAGCGCAAGCAAGCGCCCGGATTTCCCACCGACTCTCGCCGCTAAGACAACGCCCGCGACAAGGGCGGCACATGCTCCCGTTGGTTTGGAAAGCAACGCGATCACGCATAGCAGAGCGCTCGATGCCAAGACGGCACGGGACGGCTTCGCGGGAACTGCAGGGTTCGGCTGTGGCACAAGAATCAGCCACAGCGCTCCCAACGTCGCAGCCGTCATCAACAGATCTTTTCGCCCAGTGACCCAAGAAACGGACTCCGCCACAGCGGGGTGCAGCCCAAAGACGGCCGCGGCGAATGCGGATGCAACCGGTGACAATTTCAACCGCCGCGCAACGGCGTACAGCAGCCCAATACCGAGCAGGTGCAGCAGCACATTCGTGAAGTGGTACGGCGCGGCGTTCGAAACGCCGAACAGCGCATTTTCCACGCGATAAGTGAGAACCGTGAAGGGGATCGGGTAACCCAAATTGGGCGTCAACAACTCGTCAAGCGCACTCTGATGGGGCGCATCGATCACCAGTGGGTTCTGCGTCAGGAACGTCGGGTCATCCCACTCGACGAACTCGAAGCCCAGCGAAGGCCCAAAAACGACGAGCGCTAACGCCAGCACCAGCGCCAAGGGCAACCAGCGGAGCAATCGGGGTGCAGACAGCGGCGTCACTCGAGTATTTCCTGCAAGGCGTACAATGTTTTTTGGGGGAATCGCTCAAGCGGATAGAATCGCTGAAGCACCTGGAGCGCATCAGGGTAAGAATCTATGTCCAAATGGCGCAATAAGTAGCGAATATCCGCCTCATCGTGGAATTCACGGCCCAGTCGCATGGCGAGGCATTTCATGGCGAGTAAATATTCTGCGGTTGCGGTGGATACTGACAAGTGACTCAGTTGGATGAATGGCGCAAATTCACCCGCCTCGCTCAGATACCCCTTCGCCGCGTCGTTCAGCCAATCTTCCGGCACCCCTTCGGCAAGGGCCACCTGCTTCGCTGCGGCTCGAAGGTCGACGCTGGGCAGAAACAACGCGTCAAGGTCTTGGGTGGATTCACGAGCGTTGTAGACCAGACACATCACGGCTCCGCCAATCAGATAAACTTCGCCGCGAATGTGGCGTTGCGCTAGCGCATCGTTGAGCGCATGAAGCAGGTGTCGAAGGCGCTTGCGGTCGAAGGCAATCTTCATATGCGTTCTGTGGCGCTGGCATCCACAAACAGATTCCGTCGCCGAAAGGCGGGCGGCGAATGGGTCAACAAATACAGGCGCAGGCTCCTGAGTTCGCTTGCAAAATAGGGAATGGATAACGCTTCGCTTTTCAGAACCCAGTGCGGAACGGCAACGTGCTTGACTGCGGCACAGTGCTCCACCAGCGCGCTCAGGTATGCGTGACTGAAGGGCGAAAGCGCCACGACCGGCCCTTCAGCAACTGCGAGAGGGAAATCATTGGCAGGCAACTTGGTGAGGAAATCGCCAAGAGCCGCCAGGGCGTACGACGGATCGGTCGTTTCGCGGTGCAGCTCTTTGACCAGATCCTGAAAGCCCTGGGCCACGTCAGGCAATAGCTGCCGCAAGACCCAGGCCGATACGGATGCTCCCGCGGCCCGGGCGCGCCGCTGAATTTCCTTCTTTTCTCGCAAGGAAACGCGCACCTGCAATTGTGAGCCCTTGGTTTGCAGCATGTTCCTAACCTAGCTCAAGATTTGTCACTGTCAATACAGTTGTATTGACATTTAGATCGGCCAAATTTTGCGGCCAAAGTGCGAACCGGGGACGGGCTTCAAGCTCAGCCCTCGAGCAGCGCCAGCAAATCTTCGCGCGTCAGCGAGCCCGCGCGATCTGCGCCGCTCAGGGCGGCTTCGGCGATTTCTCGCTTCTGCTGTTGCAGTAGCAAGATGCGTTCTTCAACCGTATCTTTGGCGACCAAACGGTAGACCATCACAGGCCGCTGCTGGCCAATTCTGTGCGCGCGATCCGCGGCTTGTTCTTCAACGGCCGGGTTCCACCACAGATCGAGCAAGAACACATGATCCGCCGAAGTGAGGTTGAGCCCCACGCCGCCGGCTTTGAGCGAAAGCAGCATCACGGGCGGCCCTGCATCGGCTTGGAATTCTGCGACCACGGCTTGTCGATCGCGCGTGCTGCCGTCCAAGCGCGTGAAGGCGATGTTGGCCGCTTTCAAATGCGGTTCGACCAAGTCCAACATCGACGTCCACTGCGAAAACACCAGGGCTTTGTGTCCGTCAGCGGCAACCTGCTCAAGCGAAGCCAACAAGCGTCGCAACTTGGCTGACGAATCCGCTTGCTGCCCGGGGACCAGCGCGGGGTGACAACACGCTTGTCGCAAGCGTAAGAGCGACTCGAGCGCCGCGATCACGCTGCCGCCGGCTTTCAATTGCTTCACCACGTCGTTTTGTGTTGCGGCGAAAATCGCGTCGTACAGCGCGCGTTCTTCTTCACCCAACTCACAATGCAGCACCATGTCGGTGCGCGGCGGCAGCTCAGAAGCGACCGTGCCCTTCAGGCGACGCAAAAGAAAAGGGCGGATCTTCTCGCGCAGTTGCAGCGCGGCGCCGGCCTTGCCCAAGGCGATGGGATCGGCGTAACGCGCTTGGAATTCGCTGCGCGTGCCCAGAAGGCCGCGATTAGTGAAATGAAACTGACTCCACAGTTCTTCTAAGCGGTTTTCCACCGGAGTGCCACTCAGGGTGACGCGAAAAGCGCCTTGCAGCTCGAATGCCGCCTGCGCCACTTGGCTCTCCGGGTTCTTGATGTTCTGCGCTTCGTCCAATACCACAGTGTCCCACTCAACCGCAGCGAGCTGCGCTTGATCGAGTCGCAGAACCGCATAACTCGTCAGGGTCACATCCGCCTGGGGATCGATCTTGCGCTTCGGCCCTTGGTATTTGTTGAAAGTTAGTTGCGGGCGAAAGCGTTTGATTTCGTCGGCCCAGTTGTGCACCACGCTGGTAGGGCAAACAACCAAGCTGCGACCCTGCAAGGCACACAGAGTCTGCAGCGTTTTGCCTAAGCCCATATCGTCGGCCAGCGTCGCGCCCAGGCCGGCTTCACGCAGAAAGCTGAGCCAGTTGACGCCCTGTTGCTGGTAAGCCCGCAGATTAGCGGTCAAGTCAGAGGGCAACGTGGCTTGGGGCAAGGACTCAAAATCTTTGGCAAATCTGGCGAGTCCGCTCAGCTCGAAAGGCACGGGAACATTCAGCTTTTCGCACAATTCAGCCAGTAGGGGTTTGGCGTATCCACTGACCGTCTGATTCGCTTCGCGTGCTGCCAGCAGATCGAGGACACGATGGCCATGCTCGTCGAGCCACGCTTGCGGCAAGCGCGCCCAGCCACCCCCCAAGAGTGGCACCAGGCTTTGTCCCTCGCTCCAGGCGCGCACCACGGCTTTCACGTCGGCAGTAACGGGCTTCTTTCCGTCGCTGCTAAATTGCAGATCGAATTTCTTGCCGTCCGTCTTCAACACGGGAACCAAGGTGCGATCATCGACAAACCGCTCAACCGTTGCGCCTCGAATCTCACCCTTCCATTGATCGAGCCCCTGGGCGAAGTTCCCCGCTTCGTCGCCTTGCAAGTGCACGCGACTGCCTGGACTCAAATTCAGCTGTTCACGCAGGCGACTCTGCAGCGAGCGTTCGGCTTCTTCGTCGCGCACGGGTATATCGCCGCCCAAATGGATCAGTCGGCCCCCATCCACCCGCGCCGACGGCGGATCCCCGTAAACTAGTGTTGCCAGCACGCTCAGCGAATGCTCAATCTGTTCCACGTCGAGCACGATGCGCGGGGTGATGGCTTTGCTGATCTTGGGCAGCTTCTTGGTGCGCAGATCCACTTCCAGCCGCGCGCTCAGCGCTGGCAGCACCACGGTCACCAATGTGGAGATTTCGTGTTTCGCGTACAGCTATGAGCTGGGTAGATTTTCGAGCCTCACGCCGCTCAGATCCGGGTGAAGCAACGGATGCAACGTGTCGCCAGCCCGCGCCGCGCCCGGTGCCAGCACCTCGTCAATCTTCGGGTTGGCTTCGATGGTGACGCGAAAACCGGTTCCTTCCTCGTCCACGCGGGCATGGGGTGCCAAGCCCTCATTGCTGACGCGCACTGCTTGTCCGTCCAATTCAACGCGGTCCGACGAACTGAGCCAGCGTAAGATCGACCCCATTACTTCGGCCGAAGCGGGGCCATTGCCCAGCGCGGAAAGAGCGCGATCGATCGCCAGATCGTCCTGATTCGGCGTGACCACGAATTGCCCACCCATCTTAGAAGCAAGGCCCGCCAAGGTGCCTTCGATTGGTCGCTCGCTCCCGTCGGCTTTGACCACGGCGCGCGCGATCAAGAGCCGCCCCTTATCGCGCCGCAATCGGTAGACGATGCGGGCGTCACTGCTGCCGGCGGTGGGCAGTTGCTGTCCGCTTTCTCGCGCGCGCTTGAGCGCGATGATCGCGGCGGCCACGTGTTCACACACGGGCAGCTTACTCTCGCAATCGCAATCCCACTCTTCGTCTGCTGGATAGAGCAGCACTGTAGGGGCAACCACGCGCTGGGGAATGCGCACGCGGCAGGTCACCTGGTCTTCATCGGCGGCAACGCCGGTCACGGCCTCGGCGCGCACCAATTCGACGCCGCTGGACCAGGTGCCCGCGGAACACTGCGCTCGAATTGCCCTGAAAAGTGCGTCGACCTCGGATGCGGACACGGCTCTTACAACTTGCTGGCCGCGATGTTGGCCAGCTCACTGCGCTCGCCCCGTCGCAGCACCACGTGCCCCACGAGTGGCTCGCCGCGCAGTCGGCTGGTCACAACGCTCAGCCCGTTGGTCGCGCTGTCGACGTATGGGTTGTCGATTTGATACGGATCGCCCGTGAGCACGATCTTCGTGCCTTCACCGCAGCGCGTGATGATGGTCTTCACTTCGTGTGGGGTAAGATTCTGCGCTTCATCGACGATGATGTATTGCTGCGGCAAACTGCGACCGCGGATGTAAGTGAGCGGCTCGATCTCGATCTGCCCGCTGTCGATCAATTCTTGGAACTCCGGCATGCCGCGGCGCTTGCCTGCGCTGAGCAGCAAGAATTCCAAATTGTCGAAGATCGGCTTCATCCACGGGCCGAGCTTTTCCTGCAAGTCTCCCGGTAGGTACCCCAAATCCCGACCCAGGGGGATCACGGGGCGACTGACCAACAAGCGGGTGAATTTTCCATCTTCGACTGTGCACTTAAGCCCGGTTGCAAGCGCCAATAACGTTTTCCCCGTGCCCGCCATGCCCACCAGTGTGACCAGCTTGATCTGATCATCGAGCAGCAAATCGAGCGCGAAGGATTGCTCGCGATTGCGCGGGCGCACGCCCATCAGTCCTTCGCGCGGGGTGAGCAACTTTCGCACCGTGTCGTCGCTGGCGTGGTAGCGGCTGAGAGCTGTGCGATTGCTGGCTAAATCGCGCAGCATCACGCACACATTGGGGTAAATGCGCTCATCTTTCAGCTTAAGGCTGCCGTTTTGATGAAAAGCGTCGAGCTCGGCTCCCGTCACATCGACTTCAATTACCCCCATGTCGAGGGCTTCGGGCTCGACTGCTTGATTCTCGTAAGAAGCCGTCTTCAGTCCCAAGGCATCTGCGCGGATGCGCAGATTGATGTCCATGGTCACGAAAATGGTCGGCGTCTTCAGCGAGTTGTCTCGCACCTCGATTGCCGTTTGGATGATCAAGTGATCGCCGGAAGTGGGGTCGAGTGTGACGGAAGCACTGGGTCGCCTGCTGGGCACGAAGACACGCAGGGTACCGCCCTCGGGCAATTTTACTCCGCTCGATAGTGACTCACCGTCGCGCAATGAATCGAGCAAGCGTGCAACTTCACGCGCATTGCGTCCGCGCTCGGACGCGTCGCGTTTGAACTTGTCGATCTCCTCGATCACATAGATGGGGACGATGACATCGTTGTCCTCGAACTTGTAAATTGCGTGGGGGTCGTGCAGCAGGACGTTGGCGTCGAGGACGTAGTTTTTCTTCATTACTTCTGCAGTCTATGCTGCTTTTTCGTGCGTCCCGATGCAAGGAAAGAAGCCACATCGCGGGCGAAATGTGCGACACTCGTTGT
>DATJEQ010000325.1:0-2816 GCA_035496495.1 Polyangiaceae bacterium | reverse complement strand
AGCGGCGACACCGTTGCCGCCGCGATGGTGGAGCACAAGCGCGAGATCCGCGAACTGTCAGTGGAGATCGAAGGCCTGAGCGAACAGGCCGCGAATCTATCGACTGAGCACGCGGCGCTGAAAGCTCGCATCGTTGAAATTGAAACCGCTCGCGATCAAGCGCGCCAAGGCGCTCACATGGCCGAGCTGGAGCATGTGACCACCGAGAAAGATCTCGCCGGCATTGCCAGCGAAATGGAGCGCATCGCCAAGCGTGTCGCCGACGTTGACCGCGAAGTGCTCGCCTTGAGCCAACGGCAGGACGAGGGTTCAGCCGAAGAGCGCGCCACCGAACAGCGCATCGACCAGTGCCGCACTGATCTTGGAAGCAGCAAGCAACAGCTTGGAACAGCTGAACTCAGCGCGATCGAACAGAAAGATCGCAGCATGGTTCAGGCAACCTTGGTCACCGAGCGCAAAGTTCGCTTGGCGCAGGTTCGCGAACAGTTGGAAGCCGCGCGTTCGGCCATGGCGCGCGTCACCACGCTGCACGCCGAGCTCGTGATGCGCGAGAGTCGCCTGCAAGCAGAGATGAACGAAAGCGAAACGGGTCACCACGAAACCTCTGCACAGCTGGTGACCCTGGCGGATTCGCAGGCCATCGCAATTCAGGCTGCGGAAGGTGCACACCGCGAGCTCGACGAAGTCCGGCAATTGCTTGAGCAAATTCGCAACGCGTTGGGTCTGCACGACGATGAATTGCGCGGCCTGCGCTTGATGCTCGCTGAAGCCCAGGAACAATTGCGCAAGGGGGAAATGGATTCGCAAAAGCTCGAACTGGAGCGCGGCCATTTGATCGCCAATGTGCGCGAACGCTTTCGCGGCCTGGATTTGGCCCGCGTTGTCGGCGACTACCACGCCCGCCCCGCCCCGGATGCCGAGCACAAGCGTCGCATCGAAGAGCTAACCCGGTTGATCGACCGCATGGGCCCCGTGAATTTGGATGCTCAAGCCGAGTTCGAAAACGAAGAGAAACGATTCGTGGATTTGTCTGCCCAAAAGCTAGACATCGAACAAGCGCTGCTCAACCTGGAAAAAGCTATCCAGCATATGAATCGCGAATCAAAGCGCCGATTCAAAGAAACGTTCGACGCGGTCAGCGAATTGTTCACAGCAACGTTCTCACGCATGTTCAAGGGTGGTCGGGCGCAACTGGTGCTCACCGAGCCCGATGATTTGCTAGAAACCGGCATCGAGATCATCGCCCAGCCACCCGGGAAGAAGCTCGCCAGCATTGAGCTGATGAGCGGTGGCGAGAAGGCTTTGACGGCAGCGTCCCTGATCTTCGCCATCTTCCAGCACAAGCCCTCGCCCTTCTGCGTGCTTGATGAAGTCGATGCACCGCTCGATGAAGCCAACGTGACGCGCTACAACGAGGCGATCCGAGCCATGACGCATAAGTCTCAGTTCATCCTGATCACCCACATCAAGAAGACGATGCAGTCCGTCGATGTACTTTATGGTGTCACCATGGGCGAGCCGGGTGTGTCGCGCCTGGTGAGCGTGAAGGTCAATGACCAAGCGGTATCACGCAGCGAACGCAGCTCTTCGTTGGAAGAGCCTGCCCCACTGCGCGAAGCCAGCTCGCAAGTGGCGTGATCTCGTTAGCTGCGTCGTTGACGACGGCGCAACAAGACGAGGGAGAGCGGCCAGCCCAGGCCCAATGCCGTCGACGATGACGCGGCAAATCCGGAATCTTTGCTGACTTGACAGCCGCTGCCGAGTTTGGGGGCGGCTTGCGGGTGGATCGATCCGCTGTCAGGGTTAGCGCCTTTCACCTGCCACAACGGCGCTGCTGCCGTTGCTGCGTCGGAGGAATGCGCGGTTGGCGGGTTGCTCGCAGAACCAGTGACGTGCAATGCGCTGGAGGTGGGAATGCCGCCGTCGTCGCTCGAAGGAGCAGGGAGCGGATTGGTGGCCGTTGCGCCGCCCGCAGCCGCTCCTGCGCCGCCGGTGGATCCAGAGGCCCCGGTGGCCCCTGCGACTGTTGCAGCTGAGGCGTCGGAAGCGCCCGCATCCGCTGCTCCACTTTGTGGGCAGAGCGCTGCGCCGCGCAGTGGCGCGTCCTGAACGCTCATACGCAGAAAATCGTTGCCGCAGGCGGCGACTACATCGTCCAAACCGTTGATGAGATCGCCGGTGTCCGCCGGGATCTCTTGGTCAACGGCTTGTGCGCACCCTAGAGCGGTGCCCTCGTAGGCGTAGAGCAGCGGGGTTGGCCCTTGTAGCAAGAGGCCGTCGTTCGGGCCATTTTGCAGCCAACCCGCGGAGAGATGACTGCGATCCCAGGCCGTTAGATCGCAAGTGACGCCAAGCGCCGCTTGGATGCTGGCGTCACACAACACGAAATAGCCATCGGCCGGAACGGCGAGCGCCCCGACTGGAATGGTGCGGTACACGTCACAGACGGCGCTCGCACCATTGATCAATTGCACGCTCTCCAAGCCGCAATCGGCCAATGTCGCCCGTTGACCCGCACTTTCTGTGATGCCGCTGATGCGCAACTCCAAAAATTCCGCGGCATCCGCTCCAGGCGAGTCATAGCTGATCTTGGACAAGGCAACCTGGCAGTCAAAATGTGGTAACGCGGCCTGTGCGTCGGGAGTGGGAGTCGGCTTGATACCGCCGGCGTCGTTGGGCCCGGAGCCAGCAGAGCCGCCGGAGGAGCCCCCGGAACCGCAGAGCGCTGCGAAGCCATGCTCCAATTGGGGGGGTGCGCCTTGCCCGCTGCAGGCGAAAGCGCTGAAAATGATTGAGATTGAAACGATGAATGATGA
>DATJEQ010000324.1:0-3085 GCA_035496495.1 Polyangiaceae bacterium | reverse complement strand
GCTGTTCGCTAGGGCACGTGCTCCATGTTGAGAACTGGATCGAATCTGACGCCGTGGTGCGGCGCAGCGCTCGCGGTGTTCGTGGCGGCGTGCAGCGGTGGCAAGCTCACGGGCACTGACGCGCCCGCGAATGCCACGACGGGTCCCGACGGAACCGTACTGGTTGGCGCGGGGGGCAGCGGGGGTGCGGGTTCCAGCAATCCAATTGCTAGCGGCGGGGATGCAGCGGGTGGAGCTGCGGGTGCGGGTGCGATCCCCCAGACCGATCTGCTGAGCGATCCGGGTGTCGTGGCCCTGCGCCGCCTCAACCGCACGCAGTACAACAACACCGTGCGCGATCTGTTGGGCACCACGTTGACCCCCGCGGATGGGTTCCCTGCTGATGATCTGATGTATGGTTTCGACAACATTGGGCAAGCGCTCAGCGTCTCCACCTTGCTGGTCGATGGCTACGATTCTGCGGCTCGCTCGTTGATTGACGATCTGTTTGCTCGGCCCACGAGTGCAGAGTACGCGCGCTTCGTCGTGTGCGATGTTGCAGCGGGTGGTGCGAGCTGTGGCGCTCAGATCTTGCAAGCGTTTGCCGAAAAGGCCTGGCGAAGGCCTGTGGTGCCGGGCGAGTTGGACGCATTCACCGCGCTGCTCACCTCTGCCGCCACGCCCGACGAAGGTCTTCGATTGGCCATGCAGATGGTGCTCGAGTCGCCGCATTTCATGTTTCGCGTCGAGATCGATCCGAATCCGGATGTGTACGAAGCGCACGCGCTCAATGCCTACGAGTTGGCTTCGCGCTTGAGTTATTTGATGTGGAACACGATGCCGGATGATGGCTTGTTCGCTGCCGCTCAAAGCGGCGATCTGCTGACGGATGCGGGGCTTTCCACGCAGCTAGATCGCTTGCTTGCAGACAGCAAAGCGTCGGCGTTCATCGACGACATGGCCGGTATGTGGCTGCACACGCGCAAGCTCAATTCGATCACGCGCGACGCCACACTGTTCCCCAGTTGGGACGACGATTTGCGCCAATCGATGCAGGCCGAAACGCGGGCCTTCTTCAACGAATTCTTCCAGAATGATCTGCCAGTGACTCAGATGGTGACGGCGAATTTTACCTTTGCCAATCAGCGCTTGGCCACGCACTACGGACTCACCGGCGTTACCAGTACTGACGTGCAGAAGGTGGATTTGACCGGGAACATGCAGCGCATGGGGCTACTCACGCAGGGCACGTTCCTGACTTCAACGTCGCGCACGACGCGCACCGCGCCGGTGTTGCGCGGCAAATGGGTGCTCGATCAGTTGCTGTGCAGCCCACCGCCGCCGCCGCCACCGAACGTGCAAGCCAACTTGGAAGCGCCCAATTTCGAAGGGCTCACGCTGCGCCAACGGCTCGACTTGCACAAGATGCAGGGCGCCGTGTGTTTCTCTTGTCACGCCACGATGGACCCCATTGGCCTTGGGCTCGAGAATTATGACGCCATTGGTGCTTACCGCACTGCAGATCCGGATGGCGCCATCGATGCCAGTGGCGAGCTACCGGGCACACCGCCGCAGCCATTCAGCGGAGGGTTCCAGTTGGCGCAGTTGATCGGAGCCGATCCGCGGTTCGAGCGCTGCGTCACCCAGCAATTGATGACCTACGGTTTGGGGATGAAGCCGATTGCTCAATGGATTGACGCGATCAAGGGTAATGCGGCGGCCACAGGTCCCGTCACGTTCAAATCGGTGTTGAAAGCATTGGTGGCGAGCGACGCGTTCCGACAGCGCAGGGCCGCGCCCGTCGATACCGCCGCTCTGACCGCAGCTGCCAGCAGTGGCGGTTCGAGTGGGCTCAGCGCAGGCGGCTCGGGGGGTGCACCATGATTCGACGACGAGGCCCTTCGCGGCGCGCATTTCTGGGTGGTGCCAGTGTCGCCATTGGTTTGCCTCTGCTCGAATCGCTGATGCCCAAGCGTGCGCGCGGGCAAAGCGCGAGCGCGCCGTTGCGCTTCCTCGGTTACTACGTGCCCTGCGGTATGGTGATGGAACAGTGGACGCCGGCGCTGACCGGCACAGATTGGGCGCCCACGCCCCTGCTTGAGCCGCTGACGCCTTACAAAGCGAACGTCAACGTGCTGACGGGGTTGCAGAACACGCACCAGGAAATGGGCCCTGGGGATCATGCGGGGGGTACCGGCGCGTTCTTGACGGGGCGCACAGTGCCGAAGTTGCAGACGGTGCACGCGGGCCCCTCGATCGATCAGGCGATTGCCGCGGTGGTGGGTCAACAGACGACTTTGCCCTCCTTGCAAATTGGCGGCGAAGGCGGCGATGCCGCCGGTACCTGCGACAGCGGCTACCCCTGCGCGTTCGTCAATCAAATTTCCTTCGATCTGCAGGGCGTACCCATGCCCAAGCTCACGGACATGACTGCGGCGTACAATTTGTTATTCGCCGGCAGCGATTCGGGTGCGACGGCCGCCGAAGCGGCGCGCCGCGCGGCCCTGAAGGCGAGCGCACTCGACATCGTTGTGCAACAGGCCGACGATCTTCAGCCAAAGCTTAGCGCCTTCGACCGCCCCAAGATGCAACAATACTTGGATTCAGTGCGTGAGGTCGAACGGCGCATTCAGTTGGTTGCCAGCAATCCCGTGCAGTGCAACAGCGCGCCACCGCCCATGCCGCAGGGCAGCGATCAATACATCGAAGTGATGAGTGACTTGCTCGCGCTGGCTTTCCAATGCGATGCGACGCGAGTCGTCAGCCTGGAGTGGGGTAATGCCGGTAGTAACCGGGACTACAGTTTCGTCGACCCTTCCGTTACGGCGGGACACCACACGATTTCGCACCACCAGGGACTACAGGTAAACATCGACCAGCTCGTGATCATCGATCACTGGGAAATTACCAAGCTCGCTTACCTGCTCGACAA
This sequence comes from Polyangiaceae bacterium, assembly GCA_035496495.1. Taxonomy (GTDB): domain Bacteria; phylum Myxococcota_A; class Polyangia; order Polyangiales; family Polyangiaceae; genus SZUA-265. Next base: position 174 of record DATJEQ010000324.1, on the reverse strand, counting down.
GCTCTCTAAGATGCAGGATTTCGACGGTAAGACGGTGCTGGAGAACAGCATCATCTTCTACTCCAGTGAAATCTCAGACGGCGACCGGCACAACCACGACAACATGCCCGTGCTCCTGCTCGGCAATGCCGGCGGTGCCATCACGGGCGGCCGTCACATCATGTATCCGAACCA
>DATJEQ010000323.1:0-5326 GCA_035496495.1 Polyangiaceae bacterium | reverse complement strand
CAAACGCAGCCGGCGCGTGCGGGAGGCGGGCATTGCACCGAGCGTGCCAGAGCGGCTCCAAGCCGCAGAGAAAGGAGTCTGGGCCTGTAGTCGATCAATTCGCGCAATTGTTGCGCCCAGTGGATCGAATCGGGCGATTCTTGCGCGCGCCCTGTTTCCACACTCGCCTTTTTTCCTGCTTAGCGGGCGTCGATGACCTGTCTTGACGTCGTGCCGCTTCGATCTTCGCCGCGCATTTGACCCGGACGAGCGAAGCAAGCTGCGAATCGATTGGCACGCTCTGTGCCTGGAGATCGGGCAAGAGAGGACGCTCCATTATGTGCAAAATCGAGCCCAAGGTCACGTCAGTCTACCCACCCCATAACCCCCATGAAATCTCTCATGAGCGGATCGCTCTGCGCGCCTTCAGCAAATGGCTGGCCCGAGGATGCCCCGAAGGAAGCAGCGAAACCGATTGGTACGCTGCATTGTCGGAGTTGGAGCGAGAGGACCAGTCTGGGACACCGTCAAGGCAAATGCGCAAGACGAAGCCAGATGGCGTACGCACGCTGCCGACGAATGTTGCGGGGCTGCTGGCGGCATACGGGATGCTCATCTAACGCCTGCAATCGTCGTCCTATTCAGGAGTCACCAAACAACGCTTCCAGCACGGCGGTCAATTCGTCCACTTTCACAGGCTTGGTGAGGTAGCTGTAGAAACCGGCTTCGGCAATCTTGCTCTTGTCGCGAACCAATGTGCTGCTTGAGCGAACTGGCCGACCCCTGGCAGCGCGCCGCTTGGCTGAACGCATCGCTGGGGAAAAGATCGACAGCGGTTGAAACCTTCTGCTCGCCAGCCCTGATTGACAGCTGCGTCCCCGTTGTGACGCGCATTCAGGGCAATTTGCGCAGAATCTGCGCGCCAAGGCCCTGGCGACGCAAAACTCAGCACCAGCCACTCGCCAGCATCGGCAAAGTGCGTCGAGAGCCTTTGGCACGGGATTGGCATTAACGACGTCGCACTCACAATCGAGGCGTCCCGATTGACCATCATGCGCGGAGTTCTCGGCGTCATGGCGATTACCGGGTGATGAGCCGTGACCACTTCGACCCCGCCCGTACGGGGTACCGCCGACGCTTTGAATGCACACTCTACTGACCTCACCAAGGACTCACAACATGTCACTTTCTCTCCGATTTGTTCACTTCCTCTCAATTGCTGGCGCGCTGACCGCATTGATCGCGTGCGACGGCGGCTCAAACCCCAACCCATCGGGCGGCGCGGGCAGCGGGGGCACCAGTGCTACCGGCACGTTCGAGTCGGCGAACCCGTCAGCAGATGCAACCAGAGGGCGAAACGCCGCTGGCGGCGGCACCGCAAGCGCTGGGGGAAGCGGTGCAGGGCCATCACCGGCGCCCAATGACGGCGGAGATGCTTCACGCGTTATCGCGGAAGCAGATATCATTCAAATCGAAGGAGACACGCTCTACGCGCTGTCTCAGTACGGCGGCCTTTCGGCTATCGACATCGGGACGCAGGACAAGTTGACGCTGCTGGGACGGCTCAAGGTGGTCGCTACCCCGTTCGAAATGTACATCAAGCAGGGTATCGTGTTTGCCCTGTACCAGGGATACGGGGAGTACGTTCATAACGCGGACGACAGTTGGCAATGGGTTCAGACGAGCCATGTTGTGGTCATTGATGCGCGCGACCCTGCCAATCTGAAGGAACTCAGCAAGTTCGAGGTACCGGGCTACATCGCAGATTCCCGTATGGTGGGTGATATTCTGTACGTGGCCAGTTTTGAGGACGGCTATTGCTGGGACTGCGAAGCCAACAAGCCCCAAACAACGGTGATCTCGCTCGACGTCAGCATCCCCGCGGCGGTCACGAAGGTGGATCAGATCACCTTCGATGAGCGGCAGGACTACAGCTGGCATCGCAGCATCTTCGTCACCGATCAGCGCATGTATGTGGCCGGTCCACAGTGGGGGGCAACTGGCCCAGTGGGGTCCACCATTCAGGTGATCGACATTTCAGACCCCGCGGGTGACATGGTGGAAGGCGCAACCCTACAGGTGGCAGGGCAGATCAACAACCGCTGGCAAATGGACGAGTTCAACGGCGTCTTTCGGGTTATCAGCCAATCCCCTGACTGGAATCTGAGTGAGCCGCCGCACGTTCAAACCTATACCGTGGTGTCGTCGAACGAACTGTCGCCGCTGGGCAACATCCCCCTGACGCTGCCACGTCCCGAACAGCTGCAGAGTGTGCGCTTCGATGGAACGCGTGCTTACGCCATCACATTTGAACGCACCGATCCCCTGTTCACCATTGACCTAACTGATCCGGCTGCGCCAGTGCAAGCTGGGCAACTCGAAATGCCCGGTTGGCTCTACTACATGGAGCCGCGCGGCGATCGTCTGATCGGGCTGGGCTTCGATAGCAGTGTGGGTACGGGCACACTGAACGTGTCGCTGTTCGATGTCAGTGACTTGAGTGCTCCTACGCTGATCGATCGCGTGAACTTTGGAGGCGATTGGGGCTGGTTTGCCGAAGATCAGGACCGCATCCACAAGGCCTTCAAAGTCCTGGACGATGCCGGGTTGATTCTGATGCCGTTCAGCGGCTGGGTGAACGATTCAACGAATACGCAACCGTACTGTGCAGGCACCTGGCGATCCGGCATTCAACTGATCGATTGGGCCAGTGACACCCTCACCCTACGCGGGGTGGCTCCCACCCAGGGCAGCGCCCGGCGCGGTTTCCTGCACAATGATCGGCTGTTCGCGATGAGCGACGATCGCGTAGAGACCTTCGACATCTCTGACCGTGACACTCCTGCCACGACAGCCAAAGTTGCACTGGCTCACAATGTGACCCAGGTGGTGCCCGTTGCAGACAAAGTGCTGCGCATTGGTCAAAATTGGTGGACCAACGCCACTCAAATAGACGCAGTCTCTGTGGATCAGGCGACAACTCCAACCACCGAGGGCGACCTTGAGATCGCTCTGAATTCGGATGGTTGCTACAAGGGCGAATACCTGCAGGGTGCTTTCAGCAGTGAGCAGCGCGCCTTCCTGGTATTCCAACGCTATGATTACGATCCCGTCACCGGCGTGCAGGATCAGAGCACGCGGGTATCGACGGTGGATGCGGCAGGAGCCACCCCAGAGATCGTGGGCACTGCCACCATCGCGTCCGGTCAGAACAACAACTACTACTCCTACTACACGCCGTATGGCCTGATCGATCACGGCGAACCAATGGTCGCCGTGGGGTCAACGCTGGTGAGCGCGCATACGGAGGTCGACTACGGTAACTCCGCCGGCGCTCCCCGTGTGACCGTCTCGGAACTCAACATAGCCGATCTTTCAGACCCCAATCAGGCCCAAGTGTCTTCTGTGGAGCTGCCCACTGGGCTCGGCACGACTGGCCTAGTGCAGAGTGGCACGGTCGTTGCGCGCAGCCACTATGAGGCTTCGGCGGCCAACCCAGACTCGGTGCGATTCTTCCTCGACCGCGTCAATGTCGAGAACCCAGCCAATCCTCAGGTGCTGGATGCCATTAACATCCCTGGCTCATTGCTCGCGTTTGACCAAACCTCCGAGCGAGCGTTCACCGTCGACTACCGCAGTGAGACGCAGGAGGATGTCTTGGCGCCCGACTGCTACGTCCACCCGTACGCCAGCTTCTTTCCCCAACGTCAGGATTTGCCGTGGGAAGCCACACCAGGCACCTGCGTGCAGATCTTGTACAGCATCAAGCTGATTGCGTTCAAGAGCGGCGTGGCCAAAGTCATCGGCAGCTACGAATTGGTAGAGGGCGAGGCGATTGGCCAGCTCGCGTTGGGCGACAATGTCGCCTTTCTCGCTTTGGGCAACGGGTATCGCTACTACTACTACTACGGCTACCCCGTCGGAACGGGTGCGGCGGTGGACTGCTTTGGCGCCTGCTACGGCGGATCCTTCACCGAACAAGAGCTGCCCGTATTAACAGTCAGCGGCTTGCAAGACGGAAATTTCAAGGTTGGCAGGCTCAGTGTCCACGGTGGTGACTCCTGGGGCTATGCGCCGATGGTTGCGCACGGAACCCGAGCGGCGCTTTCCAGCGGGTGGCGCGGCAAGCTCAGTGTGATCGACGCTTCAGACGTCGAAGCGCCCAGATTGGTGCGCGATGTTGAAATCAATGGCTACGTGAACAGCCTCACGCTCGTTGGCGACACCGCCGTGGCAGCCATGGGTTACGACGGCGTACAAACGATTTCACTCGGGAATTGACCCCCGCTCTTGTCAGGCTGCCGAACTGATCAACCGTGGCAGGCACCTTCTCCTCAAGAGCCCTGTGCGAGCAGTGTTTCTAACACCGCGGTCAATTCGTCCACTTTCACGGGCTTGGTGAGGTAGCGGTAGAAACCGGCTTCGGCAATTTTGCTCTTGTCGCGAACCATTGCCGCAGCGCTGAGAGCTACAACCGGAATCTCCGCCGTTTCAGGCCATTCGCGCAACCGCCGTGTCGCTTCGAATCCGCTCATTCCGGGAAGATTGATGTCCATGATCACGACATTGGGCTTGCGGCCACGGATCAACTCAATGCCAATTTCCGCGGTCGGCGCCACGAGCAGATCCACGCGTTCGAAATCCGCAACTAAGTCCTCCATGAACGCGATGTTGGAGGGGTTGTCCTCTACGTACACGATCAGATGACGGGAGCCGACCGAGCCAGTCAAGACTGACCCCTCGCTCAGCACGGGCTTCGCTGGCAGTGGAGCATCCGATTGGAGTCGTCGCATCTGCAGATCGATCCAGAACTCTGACCCCTGCCCAGGAGTACTGCGAAACCCCACCCCACCTCCCATCAGCTCTGCCAGGCGTTTAGTGATGGCCAATCCGATCCCCGTCCCCTCAATCGCCCCCGTTTCCTGACCCGCGCGCTGAAACGGTTGAAAAATCTTATCCTGCTTGTCCGCCGGGATCCCCATGCCATCATCGATCACGGTGATGCGCACAAAGCTGTCCACCGTGCTCGCCCGGAGGAGCACCCTTCCGCCAGGTTTGCCATATTTGATCGCATTCGAGCCGAAGTTCATCAGGATTTGCTTGAAGCGCGTGCGATCCGCGGTGACCGCCGGCAAATCGCCGGGGACGTGCGCAATCGTTATGGCGATCTCCGCTCGCGCCGCCATGGGGTCGAGCACGGTGGTCACTTCAGACAAGACTTCCCTCACCGACACGGGCTCAGGCGAAACCGTAACTTGGCCTGCCTCGATGCGAGACAGATCGAGCACGTCATCGATCAAGTGCAGTAGGTGCTCGCCCCCTTTGAGCACGTACTCGATACGTTCCA
>DATJEQ010000322.1:0-6521 GCA_035496495.1 Polyangiaceae bacterium | reverse complement strand
CCCGCGAGCGCCCCCACAGCAGCGCCTGCAACCCCTGCGTCTCCGACAGCGACGGCAACCAAACCGGCGAGCAAAGTCGCGACCGCACCGCGCAGCGAATCGACTGAGCCCTTTGACAAATCCGCGGCAGCTACTGCGCTGAGCCAGGCTGCCAGTCGCGCTTCGGCGTGTCGCACCGCGGGCGATCCGAGCGGAACTGCAGACGTCTCTGTCACGTTCAGCCCCAGCGGAAGAGTCACCCAAGCGATGGTTCAGGGCCCGCCATTCCAGGGAACATCCACTGGCGGTTGCATCGCTCGCGAGCTGCGTGCCGCGCAGGTTCCCGCGTTTGCGGGAGATTTTGTCACAGTGCACAAGCACGTGGTGATTCAGTAGGGCCGCACCTTCCCCGGCCCCCTTCCGGTAGGCCCTTCCGTTTGCCCCCTTTCGCTGGCCCCCTTTCGCTGGGCTGCCAGATCGGCGATCCTGCGCAGCCCATGACCTCAGCCAACAATTCTCAAACCAACGCACAGCGCGCCCACACCGAATGCGATCAGAGCATTTGGTACGACAATCTTCGTCGCAGCTTGCTCCAAGGCGGCGAGTTCGCTCGTATCGTCAAAGAGGGCGTGCGCGGTTGCACTAGCAACCCCACCATCTTCGAAAAAGCCATTGGCGGGTCGACGGATTACGACGCTGCGTTCAAGCAGCTCGTGGCGCAGGGAAGCACCGTCGAGGAGATCTACGACGACCTGGTGATCGAAGACATTCGTACGGCAGCCGATCTCCTGCGGCCCGTTTATGATTCAAGTAACGGGGCCGACGGCTTTGTCAGCGTTGAGGTTTCCCCGTTGCTGGCCAGCGACACGCAAGGAACGATTGCTGAAGCCAAGCGGCTCTCGCAGCGGATCGATCGACCGAATTTGATGATCAAGATCCCTGCCACCCCCGAGGGGCTACCTGCCGTCACCGAAGTGATCGCGGCGGGCATTTCGGTCAATATCACACTGATTTTCAGCGTCGCGCGTTACCGGGAGGTGGCCCTGGCCTACATTGCAGGCTTGGAGCAGGCTCACAAGAGCGGCAAGGATTTGTCGCGCATCGCTTCAGTGGCGAGCTTTTTCGTCAGCCGCATCGACAGTGCCGTCGACGACTTGATTCAGAAGAAGATGGAAGCGGAGCCGCAACGCAAAGATCAACTGGCAGCGCTCATGGGCAAAGCCGCAATTGCGAATGCCAAGCAGGCCTACCGCGTGTTCCAAGAAGTGTTTGCGCTGGATCGTTTTAGGGCGCTCAAGAATGCTCGCGCGCAACGCGTGCTGTGGGCTTCTACCGGCACTAAGAACCCGAAATATCCCGACACCCTGTATGTGGACCACTTGATGGGACCGCAAACGGTGAACACCGTACCGCCGCAGACGCTGGATGCCTTTCAGGATCACGGCACGGTGAAGGCCACTTTGGAACAGGATTTACCCGCGGCCGACCAATTGATCGACCAGCTGGCTGCTGTCGGCATTCCGCTTGAGCCGGTGTGTCAGAAGCTGCTGCAGGATGGAGTGCAATCATTCTCCAAATCCATGACGAGTTTGATGCAAGTGATCGCCAGCAAGCGCGCGGCGCTGATCGAACAATCACCGGGGCGAGATGCATTTGCGCTGGGCCGCAGCAGCGACGCGGTGGCCACTGCGCTCAGCTGGTTGGATCAGAATCAGGCGGGGAAGCGCCTGTGGGCGAAGGATCGCTCGCTGTTCACGCCGGATAGCAACCACGATGCTTCCGTCAGCACGCGCCTCGGGTGGCTGCTTTCACCGCAACTGATGCGCCAGAATATCGGCCGACTCACAGAGTTTGCCGATCAAGTGAAGCAAGCGGGCTTCAAGAAGGCGCTGCTCTTGGGAATGGGCGGCTCCAGTCTGTGCCCCGAAGTGCTGGCCACTACTTTTGGCGCAGCGCCCGGTGCGCTTGAGTTGCGTGTGCTCGACAGCACGGATCCAGAGGCTGTGCACAGCGCCGCGCAGTGGGCGGAGTTGGGCAGCACGCTGTTCATCGTGGCCAGCAAGAGCGGATCGACCATCGAAGTCAGCAGCTTCGCCTCGTACTTTTGGCAGCTCTGTGAGCAGCGCTTTGGCGATCAAGCAGGCAGCCATTTCGTCGCCATCAGTGATCCGGGTACGGTGCTGGTGAAGCTTGCGCAGGAAAAGCGCTACCGCGCGTTGTTCGAAAATCCCGCTGACATCGGAGGCCGTTATTCCGCCGTGTCGTATTTCGGGATGGTGCCTGCGGCATTGCTCGGTATCGATCTCGCAGCGTTCATTGGCGATGCCGAGCACATGATCCAAACCTGCCAAGCCTCCGTGCCCAGTGCTGAGAATCCCGGCCAACGCTTGGGGGCCTTCATGGGCGGCTTAGCGCGCACGGGACGCGACAAGATGACGTTGATCGCATCGCCTGAAGTCGCCACGTTGGGGTCATGGATCGAACAGCTGGTGGCAGAGAGCACGGGTAAACAGGGCAAAGGCGTGGTGCCCATCGATCTGGAGCCGTTCGACCCTAGCCAACAACAGGGCGCAGATCGGGCATTTGTTTACCTACGCTTCGGTGACGCCAAGGCCACGGCTTTGGACGCGCAAGTTGAGCAGTTGATCGCAGCAGGACTACCAGTTGCCACATTGCATCTGACGGATCGCAAGCACGTCGGCGGCGAGTTCGTGCGCTGGGAGATGGCAACGGCGTTTGCTAGCGCGCTCTTGGGGGTCAACCCCTTCGACGAACCCGATGTTTCCGCCGCTAAGAAAGCCACGGGGGATTTCATTGCCCAATTCGAGAAAGCCGGTGCTCTACCGCGCGACGGCTGGGTTGCGGCCAATGATCCCGGCGTGCTGCAGACGCTTAAGAAGGCCAAGAAGGGTAGCGACTACGTGGTTCTCTCCGCGTTCTTCGCGCGCACCGACGAACGAGACCATCAGCTCTCAGCGCTGCGCGTGCAGTTGCGACAGAAGCTCGGTTGCGCCACGACCTTGGGTTACGGACCGCGCTTCTTGCATTCGACGGGGCAGCTGCACAAAGGCGGCCCGAATACCGGTGTGTTCGTGCTGCTGCGCTCGGATGTGAGTACCGATACGGCGATTCCGGGGCAAAAATTCTCTTTTGGAGTGCTCAGGGACGCGCAGGCCCTGGGGGATCAGCAGGTGCTGCAGCAGCGTGGCCGCCGCGTCGTGGCCGTCAATTTGGGCTCGGACATAAAATCGGGCCTTGATCGGTTGGCAGCCGAGATCGCTAAGCTACAATAAGAGCATGCGCTTCTCTTGGTTCTCCATGCTGGGCGGCTTGACCCTCGCCCTGGCCCCCTCCCTAACAACAGCTCCGGTTGCTGCGAGCAATGACGCAACCCCTTCAACCCGCGGTAACGCTGTTACAACCGATGCTTACAGCGTGTGGCTGGAAACCGTCGGCAATTACCAAGCGGGTAAGCCGGGCGAGCTGAGAGTCGTGGTGGAGGCCAAGGCTCCCCACAAGTGCAACGTGGAGTACCCGTACAAATTCACATTTGGCACGGCGCCCCAGGGAGTGACTTACCCCACGCCCGTCGTGCACGACATGAAGGTCGACGGCAAACACGCCAGCATGCAGCTGCCCATTGCACCTGCCGCGGCCGGCAAAGCCACCGTGCAAGGCATCCTGAATTTCTCCGTGTGCACGGAAGACAAATGCTTGATCGAAAAGGGCGATCTGTCGATCCCGATCACTATCAACTGATCCAAAATGAAATTCGCCGCGCACCTCAGAGAGGGCGCGGCGAATTTGTTGCTAGCATCCCAATGCGGATTGCCTGCCGCTCGACTTAGAACGTCAAGCCGCCGGTGAGGAACAACCCAAAGGCGTTGGCGTTGCTCACCAGGGTGAAGCGGGCGTCAGCACCCACGAACGCACTGCCAATCGGATAGAGACCGGTAACACCGGGCGCAACGTAGATCTTGTCGTCGCTCGCGCTCACCGTACCGAAAGGCCCGAGGTTGGCAGCGACCTTGACGTGCGCAAGACCCAAACCAAGGTATGGCCGCACGATGAGCGGACCCGCATCCAGAGCGTAACCTCCCTCAGCGCCGATCAACATGATGTTGGCCTTGGCTCCACTGATTGACTTGCCGAGGTGGTAGATGAACGTGCCACCGACGTACACGTGCATAGGAAGGGTGTAGCCACCGCGCACGCCAAGGCCGATGTTGTAGCCATCCTTGAACCCGTTGCCGAGCAGTGCGGCCACGCTGATCGCCTTCTGCTCAGCTTGGGGGCTAGCCTTATCACCAGAAGACGCCGAGTCACTTGACGCAGGAGCCGCGTCGGCTGCAGGAGCCGCGTCGGCTGCAGGAGCTGCGTCACCACTGGGTGCGTCAGCTGCAGGCTCGTCCGCGAAGGCGGCGGTTGCCGATACTGCTGAGGCGAGCACGATCGAGATTGCGGTGAATTTCTTCATTAACTTGGTCCTCTGGTGATTGGGTTTCAGTTCACGTTTCGGGCTTTTCTGATGCTAGCCCCCGAATTCTTAGGCCAGTGGGCCGCATGTTAACACGCAACCTCCCGGAAACACAAAAACCTGGGTCAAAGAACCAGTTCCAACTCGCTCAGGGCGGCAGCGCAAGCGACATGATTCTGCAGTCTGTACCAATCCAGTACAGATTCGTGTCGTCGTGCACCAACCACTTCGGACTGATCTGATCGCGGGCCAGCGGCTCATTCACGATCGGATCTGTCGGCGTCAATGCAGAGCGCGAGATGTTGCCGTGCTCACTGGCAATGTAAACGTGGGTGCTCGTGATGGTGAGGCCCGTCACCGCGTCGTGCTCTTCAGTGTTGGCCACAAAATCCACCACGTAGTCAACGCCGAGCACACCTCTTTGTACGGCGTCTTCCGAAGCCCAAAAGGCGTGGGTGGCATCCATCACGATCGGATCGAGCACGCCGCTGGGGCCAGCGCCCAACTTAAAATAGTCGCCACCGGTCTGCAGGTTATCATCTAGTTTAAAACGTACATCAGCGAAGTAGCTCAGTCTGTCCTCGTTGAGGGCGAGCACCGTGGGTTTGCCCCCTGCGCTGCAGCTGTCGTTGCTAGACGCGACAAAGGTTGCGCCCAGTACGGGCCCGCCCTCGGGCGGTGGGATCCTGCCCGCCGCGATTTCCAGCGGGCGACAGGTGACCGGCGGTGGCGGCACGCCGGCCCCCGCATCCCCAACACCAGCGGTCGAGATTCTGAAAATATCCGCAGCGTGGGTGAAGAATACCGCTCCGTTGCCCACCGCCAAGCCGCGTGCGGGTTCGTCGAGCGTTATCATCACTTCGGGAGATCCGCCTGATCGTGCCACCTTGCTGATGGTGTTGTCCCCCCAGTTGCTCCAGTAAACGCCGTCAGGGTCGGCAGCGATCACGGCGGGCATCATTTGGTTCGTCGCCAGAGCCACGGCGGCTCCGCCGCCCAGGGGCATGCTGGAAATCGTGCCGGTGCCCGTATCAGCAACGTAGAACGTGCCCTCACTGAGGATCATGCGCGGGCTCGCACATCCGGCAAGGGTTGCCACTTCTGTCGGCACCGGTGTGCAAGCACCGGCATTGCAGGCTGCACCTGAGTGGCAATCCGTGGTGCAGTCACCGCAGTGGCGCGCGTCGCTCATTAGATCTACGCAACCCGCATCGGGACACTGATCGGGAAGGTGGCTCGGGCAGCTGCACACGAAGCCGTTCTGCGCGTTGGAGACCTGGCCCTGCACCGCGCACCCGGCTGCGCCCGCGGTGGCTCCAGTGAGCCCCGCCGACCCGCCTGCGGTGAGCCCCGCCGAACCGCCTGCGGTGAGCGAAGTCGAACCGCCTGTCGCAGAGTGAGCGCCGCCAGAGTTCATCGTAACAACAACTTCGGGATCCTTCTGCTCCTTGGCGCAGCCTACTAGTGACGTGCAGACTGCAGCTGCACACCCAAAGGTGAAGCTTGTTGTGTTGCCGCAGCGTGTGCGATCGAGTTTCACGTTATCCCAGGGAAGGGCGGCGCCGGTGCCGGTGCTGGTGCCTATCATCGTCCGCTGAGAGTTAGTACTCCTCCGAACACGCGGTCGCCTTCCGGCTTGCATTTGCTCTCCGCCCAGCCCACTCTTTGCGCGACTAAACGGGGGGACTAATGCGTTCAACGGCTTGGAAATTCTTCGTGTTGCTCAGCGCTCTTTCGCTGGAGGCGTGCGACAGCAAGACGGGGGGAAATTCTTCCGGGAGCGGAGGCAATTCAATTGTGGGCACCGCTACCGCGGGCACTGCTGCGGGGGGCACTGCCACGACTGGTGGGGTGATGGGTGGTGGGCTTAGTGGCGCTGCAGGGGCCTCGCCTGCAGGGGGCACGGCGGGCAATACAAGCATTGCTGGAGCCAGCGGTGCGGGTGGCGCCAGCGGCAGCACCGGCAATGCAGACGCAGCCGTTACTGGCGACGCAGGAGGCACTGTAGATGCAGCCATCTCTCCTGGGAGCATCAATGACGTAGTTCCGACAATCGGCTGCGGGA
>DATJEQ010000321.1:0-4498 GCA_035496495.1 Polyangiaceae bacterium | reverse complement strand
CCCAGGCCTTGCTGGATAGGACGCCCGGAAGTTTCGACGATTGCGTGATTGAGAAGACGTTGACGCTCCGTGTCGATCTTCCCAACGTTGCCCCTACAGAGAAGCTTCCGGACGATCTTGATGTCCGCGCTTCAAGCTGTGCCCCGTCTGGTGCGCCCTTTGGGCCCGCGCAACAAGTCTATGCGCCCACGCCAGTCGATTTCGCTGCCAACGGTGAAACGTTGTACGTGGCCGATTCAACCGCACCCGTGGTGCATGTGCTCGATACACGGGATCCTTGCGAGATCGTCGAATTGCCGCCGCTTTTGCCGCAGAGCTACAACGATCCCCAGGCGCTGATCACCACGCGACGAGTTGCGGTGAGCCCGCGCACCAGCAAGGGTCAGAATTTCCTGTACGCAATTGAAGAGAGCACCGCGTCCACAGCCGGCAGCGTGATGGTGTTTGACGTCAGTGACGGCTCGAATGCACGCGCCCCGATGCTGCGGCCCGGCTCGTCGCGCATCACGCAAGAGCCTGCGGACCGCATTCAATACGCACAGGAAGCGGCCGACGTGGAGTTCGTCAATCAGCAGATCGGTGCCATCGATCCGGTCACCGGCGTGAGCGTGGATCAGGTGGCCTGCGATCCCCGCGTGACCGATCTGACGCAACCCGCCGCCCAGTATCAACCGAATGCAGATTTGACGGTGGGCGCCGGCCCGGGCCGACTGCACGGCGTTTTCGCCTTCGTGGCATTGCACAGTGGGCAAATTGCAGTCGTTGACGTCGACGATTTGGATGCTGCGTGTCGCAGGCCGGTGTCGATCAACCCCGGTCCCACGGAGAATTTCCGCGGCTGCGCGGGCGACCCGAATGCGAATTTCGATAATCCACGCACTGTTTCAGATGAGGTGAGTTGCAACGTAGTGCAGCCGCATCGCGCCCGAAGCGCAACCTTCTTTCTCAACGATTCGCACGGACGCTCGGCTGCGTTGCGACAATTCCCCCGCTTGGCTGGCAGCACGGGCAAATCGCTGCCCACGGATCAATCCGAGAGCGGCAAACAGAATCCAATGCTGCTCGCTGTAGATTTTTCTGAAACCGAGCCAGCTCAGGTTTTTGTCGGCGCTTCGTTGTACGAACGGGGCGGCAGTGCCGCGAGCGAATTGATTGTCGATCCCGCTAAGGCAGATCGCTCTAGTATTGCGTTGTCGCTGGTTGAGCCTCGTGAGTTCTTCCCGAATGAAGCGCTGTCATTGACCTACGAAGGGCAGATCGCCGCCAAGGCCACCTCGAAGCTCGACCCTCAGGGAGCCCAAATTCAGCTTGATGCAGGTGTCAGCGGGCGATTCTGTTCGATGGGCGTTCAAGACATCGATGCGACGCGCACCTTCGCGGATCAATTCTTCCCCAACGGGGCCAGTGAGACGGAGCGCGACGCGTTTGTCGCAACACACACGGATTACGTGCAAATCCAAAGCGATTTCCCAGCGGAAGACAGCGATTATTGGCGCACCAATCAGGGGCAGACCTGCGGCGCGGCGCTGGCTGACACAACCGACGAAGTCAGTGCGCTCACGGGGCGGCGCTTCTGCGAGCTGTGGTTCGGTCCGAAAGAGGCTCCCACGTCACGGCGTGACTTACGCGTGCGTGAAGCCTACCAGAACATGCTGGTGGCTGAACCGCGGCTCGGAGGTAGGCCGCCCGAGTTGCTCGCACAGCTCGTGGGCTGCTGTTTTCCCGAGATCAGCGAATACAGCGTGCGTGCAGGGCAACAGTGGATCGTGCGCGGCAGCGCTCGCGGGTTTCAGCATTCCATCGTGACCGATCCGGCTACGAACCGTTGCGCTCAAAGTTGCGATCCAGTGCTGCAGGGGCGATCGAGTCGCGCGCTCGAGATTTCCTGCGGTAGCAACTGCCCCCGGAGCGACGATGGGTCGCCCGTCATCGGGCTTGCAACGAGCAACCGTGAATTCGGACCTGAGCAAGCCTGCGTGGTGGACAATCCCCGGGGCGGCGTGACGCCCGGGCAGCCGGGGAGTGAATGCATCTACGAACAGGGTGGAATGCGCTTCGCGATCTATCGCGGCCGCACGCCTTCCGTGCGGGATATGCAATTTACCTGGCAATTGCGCGGTGGCTTCATTCCGCTCAGCATTTCGGTCTCAACGGGATCTAATTCGTTGCCCGAGCAACTGCGCTTTATTCCCGGTCTGCACACGGTGATGGTGGTTGACGGCGGTACGGCCGGGCTTGGTTTGATCAATCTGTCCAGCTTAGGCAATCGCCCGATTTACTGATCCAGGGGGTTTGGTTTGGGCCGACCCAGCGAAAGAGGCAAAACGGCCGGCGCGCAACAAACGCCGGTGATGTTGCAGCATGCGGCCGCGAAACGCGCGTATCCCGACGCGGTGGTGTTGTTTCGCTTGGGCGATTTCTACGAAATGTTCGGTGACGATGCGCTGCTCTGTTCTCGCCTGCTGAATCTAACACTCACCAGTCGCAACAAAGGCAAGCCGGACGAGGTGCCGATGGCGGGTGTGCCGCACCACGCGGCGCACGGTTACATTGGGCGACTGCTGCGGGCCGGGCACAAGGTCGCGATCTGTGAGCAAATGGCCGATCCGTCCACGGTGAAGGGGATTGTGCCGCGAGAAGTAGTGCGCGTGCTCACCCCCGGAACGGTGACGCACAGTGAGCACCTGGAGGCCACCAGCAACAGCTGGCTTGCAGCGTTGGAGATCGCGCAGGGTGAGGTCGGTCTCGCCTTGGTCGACGTGTCAACGGGAGAAATCGCTGGCTGCGCGGTACCGGATTTCAGCGTGGCGCTAGCTGAATTGGGCCGCATCATTCCGCGCGAGATCCTGCTCGGCAAGAGCAGCACACAGGCTGTTCCGGGAGGTAACGAGCCCTTGGAGCAGGCGCTGCTGGCGGTGAAGCAGCTGCTGCCTGACGCAGCACTGCGCGAAGACGCTGATTGTTCACAGAGTGAAATAGACAAACAGCTTTCGTCCCATGCGGACGCACAAGAGTTCTCTGCGGCGACGCGTGTAGCGTTGGCGCGGATTCTGCGCTTTGTGCAGCAGTGCCAACCGGGAGTACAATTGCCCCTGCGCATGCTGCGGCGTTGGAACGCCACGGCAACTTTGGGTATCGATCCCACTGCGCAAAGCCATCTGGAATTAGTTCGCAGCATGAGCGGGCAGCTGGAAGGCACGCTGCTTTCGGTGTTGGATCTCAGCGCTACCGCCCTGGGTGCGCGATTGCTCCGGCGCCGATTGCTCGCGCCGTTATTGGATATTGCAGCTATTCGCCGACGATTGGACGTGGTGGACCTGTTCGTGATCCACCTGCCCGTGAGGCAGAAATTGCGCACTGTGCTGGCTTGTGTGAGCGATCTAGAACGCTTGGCAGTGCGCGCCGCATTGGGTGAGGCCAATCCCAGGGATCTGGGCTCGCTGCGCGATGGGTTGCTCGCGGCCGCGCAAGCCATCGAGCTGCTCGCCCACGGCATACCGAAGGGCGAACAGGAGCCGCTGCAACTATCTGGAAATATTGATGTTCTCGCAGATCTCGGGGGGCTGTTGAGTAGGGCGTTGGTCGACAAGCCACCCGCGGCGGCCAAGGAAGGCAGCATTTTTCGGCCGGAGTTCGATCATCAGCTGCGCGAACTCAACACACTGTGTAAACACGGCGCTGAACACATCGTCGCGTTGGAAGAACGACTGCGGCAAGACACCGGCATCACCACACTGAAGATACGCAATACGCGAGTATTTGGCTGGTACTTAGAGGTGAGTAAGTCGCATTTGGGGCGGGTGCCACCGGATTGGCGGCGCAAGCAGACCATCGCTGGCGGCGAACGCTACACGCTGACGCAGTTGGACGAGCTGGCAGACAAGATTGCCAGTGCTGAAGAAGAGCACCGGGCCCGCGAGCTGCAGTTGCTCAAAGAGTTGTTGAATCAAGTTGCCGAACAGGGTCCGCGCATAGCCCGACTCGCGGAGCGCATCGCGGAGCTAGATTGCGCAGCTGCTTTGGCAGAAGTGGCGCACCGTCACGACTACTGCCGTCCGTTGGTCGATGACAGCGCGTTGATTGAGATCGAAGAGGGGCGGCACCCCGTGGTGGAGCGACTGGCGGCGAGCGGCCGCTTTGTGCCGAACGACACGCAGCTGGATCTTCAGGCTGCGCGACTTTGGATTATCACCGGCCCCAACATGGCGGGCAAGAGCACTTACTTGCGGCAAACCGCGTTGATTGTCTTGATGGCTCAGATGGGGAGCTTTGTGCCCGCCAAGCGTGCGCACATTGGGGTAGTGGATCACATCTTTTCTCGGGTTGGGGCCAGCGACAACCTAGCGCGCGGCGAAAGCACGTTTATGGTGGAGATGCGAGAGACGTCGCAAATCCTGCGCAACGCCACGTCGCGCTCGCTGGTTGTGCTCGATGAGATCGGGCGCGGTACCAGCACTTTCGATGGACTTGCGATCGCTTGGGCGGTGGCTGAATTCTT
>DATJEQ010000320.1:0-4740 GCA_035496495.1 Polyangiaceae bacterium | reverse complement strand
ACCGGGGCCAGCTCAGGTTCGTCGATGTGACCGAGGCGATGGGCATTGCGCCGGATGGCTTGAGTTGGGCTGCGGCCGCGTTCGACTTCGATCACGACGGGGATCAGGATATTTTTGTCGCGAATGATGGCGGCACCATCGATTTCGGCAACGGTCCCGTAGTGGTGAATCCGCAACAGCTCCCGATGAACGTGTTGCTTGAGAACCGCGGCAACCATTTCGTGGATCGCGCAGCCGATCTCGGAGTTGAAGGGCCTTATTCGTCCATGGGGGCCGTGGTTGAAGATTTCGACCGCGATGGGCAGTTCGAGATGTTCATCCCGGATTTTGGCGCCAACAAGCTGTTCAAGGCCAACGCCCGTGGGTACGGGGAAGTTGCCGCACAATTCGGCCTAACGGCTGGGCGTCGCCTCAACGATGCCTGTGATGCTCAGACTGACAGCCAACTGTGTTTGCTCGTCTCGTGGGGCGCGGCTTTTGAGGATTTCAACCAAGACGGCAAGCGAGAGCTCTTGCTGCTGAATCACGAACAGACCAGCGGAGCCGCCCAACCGGTACAATTGTTCGAGCAGCAGGGCGACGGATTCGGGGAACGTTCACTGGGGTTGCCGAATTTGCCTGCCCATGCGCTGATCAGCGCAGACTTTGACCACGACGGAGATCTGGATTGGGTGGCGTCGACGGTGGGTGAGGGGTTGCTCGTTTTTGAAAACGTCGCAACCGATCACTGCCAGCAGAATTGGCTCACCGTGACGCTCAACGGCCAGCGCAGCAACCGCGAAGGCATTGGTTCTGCGGTTGAGATCACTCGGGAGGACGGCAGCATTCAGCGACGCATCCTGGGCTATGGCGGAATGCCCCACGCGTCGTTGCCCGCAGAGGTAAACTTCGGATTGGGAGCACACAGCGTCAAGCGGCTGCGCGTGACCTGGCCAACGGGTGAGACGACAACCGTGCTCTCACCGAAACCCCAAACGCGTATTACCGTCTACCAGAAATAGCTTGTAGCGCGCGCCGCCGGCGCCCGATCAACAAGCCAACACCCAGGAGGCTGCCCAACCAGGCCGTTCGATCAGCGGTGGGCGTAGGACTAAGGCTCATGAAGCAGCTTGTCGTCGTCTTGCGCACCGTTTGCATCGTGCACTCCGTTCCGCCCAAACACGATGTGTCCGGAGGGATAGAAAGCGAACAACTGACATTGCCAGCTTTGGGATAGATATCGCAGATGCCCGCGATGTCATCGTCACTGAGGCTGCGAATACTGGTATCTCGGGAGTTGTAACCCGAATACATGGTGGAACCCAACACGGGCGAGTGAGCCAGGCCTAAAAAGTGCCCCGCTTCGTGGGTGATCACGCTGCGCAGATCATTGTTCACGACCACATCGCTGGTGGTGAACGAGAAATCGTGGGAGTTGATTTCCATGTCGGCGTCTAGAATTTCCCCGTTCTGCGTGTTGACAGTGACGGTTGTGATCGCCAGCGCCGCAGGGTCGTAGGGCCACGACGTGTCGCGGAACATCACGGTGTTTGTGTTGTGATCGGAATTCCCGCAATTGAATTCGGGTTGGTTACACTCCACTTCCCCCATTGACTGGGCAACGAAGGGCGGATTGTGGTCTCCGCAATCCGCCGAGGCCCAAGTATCAAACGCCGTTTGCACCAGATCGTCGACCAGCGTGGCCCCGATCTGTCGCTTGCGCGACCCATCGCGTTGCACGCCGTAATACAGGCACAGACTCTTCCACGCCAACGGGTAGCCCTCGGTGCTGCAGGAATCTGCATCCGGCTTACAATCCTTATTTTGCGTGTCGCAACTCGTAGTGCGGCAGTACGCATGGGCCGCCGGGGTGTGGATCAGAACCGCCGACCCAGCGAGCAGAGGGAACAGCACTGCCGGCAGGGACAGGCGCGACGTTGAGCGCGGGGCTGGCATCAAATTTCCGCCGCGACGAAGGGCAAGCACGGGTAAAAGCTAGCACGTTCAAAAGGGAAATTCAGGGAATTGTGGGGTAATATCCGACCATGAGCGAAACGGTATTTTCCAAGATTATTCGCGGCGAAATTCCCTGCCACAAGCTGTACGAGGACGACGACGTCCTCGCGTTCTTGGACGTCGCGCCACTGAGCCCTGGGCACGCGCTGGTGATCCCCAAGGAGCCCGCGCGCACGTTGGATGAATTGTCATCCAAGGCCGCCGCAGCGCTGGGTGCTGCGCTTCCGCGGGTTTGCGCCGCGGTGAAGAAGGCCACCGGATGCGCCGCTTACAATGTGCTCCAGAATAACGAAGCGGCCGCGCATCAGGCGGTATTCCATGTGCACTTCCATGTGATCCCCAAACCCAACGAAGCACAGGGGTTGGGCATCGCTTGGCCAGCGAGCAAATTGGATCAAGCTGGGGCAGCCGATTTGGCGTCCCGAATTCGCGCTGCGATGTGATCGATTTGCCGGCAACCCTATGCGAGCTGCTTAGCGAGTTCGCGGGCTTCGACGATGTTGTCTTCGATCGAGCAATACGTCCATGAGCCGTAACGGCCGATGGAATGGATACCTTGGGCCGCGAGCTGCGCCTTTTTCGCTTTCACGTCGGCATTCGATTGCTCGGTGATGTGCACATAGGCGGGATCCAAGACAACGTGGTGCCAAGAGACCAGTTCTTGAGAAGTGACGAGACCCACCCGGCGTAGATCCTCCAATACACGCTGGCGCATGCGCTCGACTTCCGCAGCGTCGATCAGCGCGTCCCTGGGGTAGCCCAGCTCCACATAGAGGCTCATTCGAGCGCTGTCGAAAATGTTGTCGTAGAAACCCACGCGGTAGAAGGACAGATCGCGCTCTGGATAGTAGATCCAGTGCAAGCCTTTAGGGCCCTTTTGGGAAAAGCCCAGATTGAACACCAGGACCTTGTTGTAGGTGTACAGCGAGGGGTCGTGGGGCGTGCCCGTGATCTGCAGTAGCTTGGGGAAGGGAGCACAGCTGACCACCTGCTCGAACGCAATCTCGCGGTTGTTTGTAGTGGCGATCTTCTTAGCAGGGTCGATGGTTTGCACCCGCTCATTGAGCAAAATCCGATGGGCATCAACGCCCTGCTGCGTTGCGCGCACGTACTCAATGGCGCCGCCCTCGGGGTAGGTAAAAGTGGCGTTGTAGCTCTGGTTGTTGGTGCCGCGGAATCCGCGCACAATTTCTTCGGCGTTCGCGTGGGGAAAGAAGCGCCCCATCGCGTCCACGTCGAGGTGGCTCAAATCGGTGGCGTACAGCTTCTCATTGTATGGGAACAAGAAGCGCTCACAGATCCCTTTGCCGAACTTGGCGAAGAGCATTTCCTTGAAATTGGCAGGAGCAGCGCTGCTAGTGGGACGCTCGAACAGATCTACTAAACAATCGAGAAAATCCTCGCGCGGCAATTGATGGATGTTGCGCTGGAACGGAAAATCAATCCAGGCGCCCTTAAAATGAATGCGTGAATCCTTCACTACCGTGCGCACGCGCTCACGGCCGATACGGCTTACCAGGTGATCTTCTATCTCCTTGTGACGGAAGTGAAAGAAATGCCCAGAATAATCCCAAATAAAGCCGTCTTGTTTGACCGTTTGACAGTATCCGCCGACGTCGCTCAGCGCTTCACAGATGAGATAATCCCGCCCCGCGATGGCCTCGGCGTACGACAGCCCGCTGATGCCGCCGCCAATGATCAGCGTGTGCGTTTTGACCATCAGCGGTGGACGCGGCGAAACAGCGGCCGTTGATCATCGGCTGCAGGTTGATACGTCACTGAGAAATCAGTGAATGCGGTCAGTGCGTCATTCAGATCCTTGCCCGCGGGCAATTCGAAGGCGTTGAAGCCGCAGCGCCACATGTAGAACATCTGATCACGCAGCACATAGCCCACGGCGCGCAATTCCCCGTTGAAACCGAAGCGCTCACGCAGCAGCCGGGCGGTGGTGTAGCCGCGTCCGTCAGCAAATTTGGGAAACTCAACGGCGATCAACTGGAAATGAGGCACGTCTGGAGCGACGCTTTCCGGCTCCTCGTCACTCTTCAGTCGCAATCCGAGCGGAGACTTGCGCGCAAGCAGTTCACCCTTCGCTTCGCGCCAACGCGTGAGCGTCACGATCACAGCGCCGCTTGGCGGCAGGTCTTGGCCGTCGGGCACGTTGACCCACGAATCTTCGACGATCTTTTGATCTTTAATGATTGGCATACGCGGCGTCCTTAAACGGGCCTTCGCCCAAACGGCGGTAGCAGGCAAGGAAGGGCTCTTCAGCGTCTGTGCGCACTTCAAGGTAGCGCTGCACGATACGCTGCACCGCGTCGACGATGTCCTCTTTGGCAAAGGCTGGCCCCAGGATTTCGCCGACGGAAGCGTCGTTGCCGGGGCTGCCACCTAAGAGCAGTTGGTAGTGCTCTTCACCGCCTTTATCGATGCCCAGGATGCCGATATTCCCCACGTGGTGGTGACCACAGGCATTAATGCAGCCGGAGATCTTGATGCTCAGCTCACCCAGATCGTTGAGATAATCGATATTCTCAAAGCGCTGCATCAACTCGAGCGACAGCGGAATGGACCGCGCATTGGCCAAGCTGCAGTAATCCAGCCCTGGGCAGCAGATGATGTCGGTCAACAGGTTGTGGTTGGGTGTGGCAATGTCGAGCGCCTTGAGCTGTTGGTACAGCTCGGGGAGGCGAGTCGTTTCCACATCTGTCAGCACCAAGTTTTGCGTGTGGGTGGCTACCACTT
>DATJEQ010000319.1:0-2600 GCA_035496495.1 Polyangiaceae bacterium | reverse complement strand
ACTTCGGCGAGTTCGACATCGGTCCCACATTCAGTGCAGGCCCCTTAGTGCTCACGCCGATGATCGGCGCGGGGTTCAACTGGTCCACCAAGCAGATGACTTATGTCATTCCTCAGTTCTACACCACCCTGAATAGCGACTCGCTTTACGGCGAATCGTGGTTGTGGCTGCCGCTGTTCTCCCTCAATCATTCGGGTGGACCCAATCAATTCTACACCCGTGATTTTCTGTTGTTCAAAGCAACGCACGACTTCCGAATTGGGCCGGCACTTGAACTGACGATTGGACTCAACGACGCAGGTAAAGGTGGCGCCGGAGGCAAGACGCTGCAGAGCCTGCCAGTGGGCGGCATGATCGAGTACAATGCGAAGGCCGACTGGCAGGGCACGATCGGGATCTTCCTGGGCGTGGAGACGCAAACTCCGAACAAGATCAACGACAAGTTGGTGGGTCGTCTCACCTACATCCACACGTTCTAAGTCTGGAGCAGATGGATTGGACAGGGGGGCACGCCGTGCGTGCCCCTGTGTCGTTTTGTGCCCCAGGTGACGGCGCGCAGCGGCCGGGTTAGGTCACCGCCGCATGAGCGCTGCAGCAACGGCCACCGGACTCACCGCCGTTGAGGCAGCACGCCTGCTAGTAGAGCACGGCCCGAACGAGATCGCGCGGGAGCAGACCACCTCCCCCTGGACCTTGCTGGCTTCGCAATTCAACAGCCCCATCGTCGCGCTGCTGATCGGGGCATCTGTCGTTGCGGGCACAATGGGCGAGTTGACTGACGCTCTGGCCATTGGCGTGATTGTCGTGATCAATGCCGTCGTCGGGTTCTTTCAAGAGTACCGTGCTGAGCGGGCGATCTTCGCGTTGCGTTTGATGACTGCACCCCGGGCGCGGGTGCTGCGCGACGGTCACGCGGCGCTTGTTCCTGCGTCGGAAGTTGTTCCCGGGGACTTGCTGCTGCTTGAGGCAGGCGATCTGATCGCCGCCGACGCAACGTTGATCGAAGCGCATTCCTTAACCACCAACGAAGCGTCGCTCACAGGTGAAAGCCTGCCGATTGGCAAGAGCAGCACCGCGGTAGCGCCCGATGCGCCCCTTGCCGAGCGACGTGATTGCGTCTTCATGGGCACAGCCGTCACTGCTGGCACAGGGCGCGCCCGCGTGACCGCTACCGCGATGAAAACCGAACTCGGTAAGATCGCGAGCTTGCTCGCCACGGCGGAATCCGGACCTACCCCGCTACAGCGGCACTTGCGCCGACTCAGTCGCACGCTGCTGATCGCTTGTGGGGGCATTGTGCTCGTGGTGGCAGCATTGGGTCTGTGGCGTGGCATCGGGTATTTCGAAGTTTTCTTATCGGCTGTGTCGTTGGCCGTCGCCGCGGTGCCAGAGGGGTTGCCAGCGATTGTCACCATCGCGCTGGCCATCGGAGTACGGCGCATTGCATCGCGCAACGTGCTGGTGCGCCGGCTGCACGCGGTCGAAACGCTGGGCTGCTCAACCGTCATTTGCACCGATAAGACCGGTACGCTCACCACCGGAGTGATGGCGGTGCGCGAAGTGTGGGGAGCGGATCAGCACAAGCTACTCGACGCCGCCGCAGCATGCTGCGATGCGGACTTGCCGAGCGGGGCTCACGCTGAAGTGGGCGACCCGACCGAGCTGGCCATCCTGCGCGAGGCCGCAAAACACAGCATTGCCCGTCAGGAAATAGAGGGCACGCGCCCGCGAGTGACGGTTACTCCATTCGATTCTGAACGGAAGCGGATGTCGATCCTGCGCGCAGACGGCGTGTTGTACGTCAAAGGGGCGCTTGAAATGCTGCTGCCGCGTTGCGTTGCGGGCACCCACGGTGTCGAGCAGACCAACGAGCGCATGGCAGAACGCGGCTTGCGCGTGCTTGCGGTGGCCGTTGGTTCGGATGCTCAGGAGGAGCGATTGACCCTGCTCGGATTAATCGGCATTGCGGACCCTCCGCGTAAGGAGGCTATGGACGCGATCTTGGCGGCACGCCAAGCGGGCATCAAGACCGTGATGATCACGGGCGATCACCCCATCACTGCGCGCGCGATCGCGGGTGAAGTGGGCTTGGTAAGAGAAGGAGATTCCTTCGAAGAAGCGGTCCACGCGCGTGCAACACCAGAAGAGAAACTGAATGTCGTTCGCTACTGGAAGGAGCGCGGCGCGGTGGTTGCTATGACGGGCGATGGGGTGAACGATGCGCCCGCGTTGCGCGAAGCACACATTGGCATTTGTATGGGGAAAACGGGAACTGAGGTGACTCGCGAAGCTTCCGACATGGTGCTGGCGGACGACAACTTCGCGAGCATCGTTGCGGCGATCCATCAAGGCCGCGGCATATTCGACAACATTCGCAAGGCATTAGTTTATCTGCTTGCGGGCAACGCCGGAGAATTGCTGTTGATGCTGAGCGCTTCGCTTTTGGGCTTGCCGCTGCCCCTCTTGCCGCTGCATCTACTTTGGATCAATTTGGTAACGGACGGTTTCCCCGCGCTGGCCCTCGTGATGGACCCAGCGGACGCTGACGCGATGACTCGACCTGCGCGACACCCGAGCGAGCCCCTGCTGGGGCGGGTGGA